>JBFMCF010000055.1 GCA_040754625.1 bacterium
TTTTCCCAGTTTAACGAAACAAAAAATAAATTTTATATGGACGAATAGAGCGAAAATAAAGATTTTCCATGGCTGCCGATTAATTTTAAGTCGCGCTTAAAAAAACTCGCTTGTTTTAGGGCTAGTACATTGTTAAATTAGTTCTTGATAGTCATGGCGATTTGAATTTGTCGACATTAAAGGCTCAAGATTTAGTAGCTGTGCGAAATGAGCAGATGATATGCGAAAATACACCCCGTTCCGATTACTATCGGAATGGGGGATGGGGGGCGCATATCACTGCGAAATTGAGCTACAGATACTTAATCTGAGACTCAGGAGACAAATTTAAATCGTCATGACTTTATTAAAAATTAATTGAACAAAGCACTAGTCTAGTAAAATAATTTGAATACCCCAGGGGATTTCAGGGACGTTCAAGACACAGAAAACTCAGCCAAACCGCTGTTTACAATAAAAATGAAAAAATAATTTGAAACAACTTCTATTTTATTTTCTTAGATTCAAGTATTTTATGAATTTGGTTTAAGCCTACTCCGCCCGGTTTTTTATGTTTGGTAATTTCATCAGCTATTTTTAAAATACTTTGGATATCTTTTAATTCCAGCTCGCTGAACAGGATTTTATCCCAATTTTCATGTGCAATAAATGACCATATTTCACCTAAAATCCAATGAATGGTCTGGGTATCCGCAAAAGTAAATTTTTGCCAGTCATTCCCTAATCTTTGTCTTATCTTTTCAATACTTTGCTCCACCGCGCGGTCACGCCTCAGGTGAAAAGATTTTATGCCTAATTCCTCGTCTGTAATGTTATTTGCCATAAATTCTCCTCTATAATTATTTTAGTATTATATTTTAATTCAGCTTTAATGCACTGTCAACTTTTTTATTATAAAATGATTGACTGATTATCATAATAATAGTAAAATCTCTTAGTCTAATGGAATAAATATGTTTTTAACAATTACATTTAAAATAGCCGCGTTTATCATTGCCTATATTTTAGTGAAAAGTATTTTCTTTATTGAGGTTTATAATTATGCGAAAAAATTAATTAAAGCGAAAAAACAAGAAGGGGGCCAATAATTGCGTAAATTATTATATCTTGTGTTGTTTTTAATTAGCGTGCACTTTTTTATTTTATCGGCTGTGAACGCCGAAGACTCAACAAAATCTTATAATAAGATAGAAACAGGCCTGTTTAATATTGAAAATATTTTAAAAAATAAAATTGGACCTGATGAAAACGAGGGGAATGTAAAACTTAAAATGGTCACAAGAATTGTTGCGGGCGCCGTTTTGATTGTGGGGATACTTGGAACTATCGCCGTTCAATTTAAATTAATCAGCATAGGGCTTGGAACAGTGACTGAGCGGCCTGAAACTTTAGGCGGGTTAATTATATTAATGCTTCTTCCTGAATCAATTGTCCTTTTAAGTTTTATTATTTCCACGCTTTTAATTTTATTATAAATACATGGGAGATTTAATGAACCCAGTTCTTCCTAAATTAATATAATACGGAGGAAGTGGGGGGTAAAAATAAATTCAAAACAAAGTTAATTTATATTATGAAAGGAAATGCTGGGTGAACATATTTAAGGTTGAAACCGGATGTAAAAACAAAAAATTTGATATTTCCAGGCATGGAATCAAAAATAAAATTAAGGACATGGGCATTTCAGCTATAAAAGAAGTCATTGAATTAAAGATATTCTATTTTGAAGGTGATTTGTCTTTATCAGAAATGGAAAATATATGTCAAAAATTATTAAAAGACCCGATTATCGAGGATTACGCGATAAATTCAAATTTATTTGATGAAAACGGGTTCCATGTTATTGAGGTTAATACCAACCCGGGTGTTTTGGTTTTATGGAGCGACGCGATTAAAAAGGGGGTCAGGAGCCTCGGTATTGATAAATATTTTGAGGTTAAAACCGGTAGAAAATATCTTATAAAAGGAAATTTGTCCGATAATCAGCTCGATATTATATCGGAAAAACTTCTTTATAACAAAGTTATTGAACATAGGATAAAAGACAGGGAACACGTCATTTACTCGTCACAAAAAACAAAATGTGTTTTCACCGAAGTGCCTCTTTTAAACGTGAAAGACGAAGATTTATTAAAACTTTCTCAAAACCGCCTCTGGCTTGATTTAAAGGAGATGAAGGCGATCCAGGATTATTTCCGTAAATTGCGCCGGAATCCCACCGATGTCGAACTGGAACATATAGCGGCTGCGTGGGGTGAACATTGCGTGCATAAAACGTTTAACGCCGATATAATTTTTAACGGAAGCAATGTCGGTAGCCTTTTTAATATGATCAAAAATGTCACGTTAAAATTAAACCGTGATTTTTGTTTATCGGTTTTTAGTGATAATTCAGGAGTAATAAAGTTCGACAACGAATACGGCGTTTGTTTTAAAGTAGAGACACACAACAGGCCGTCGGCCCTTGAACCATACGGGGGCGCGATCACTGGAATCGTGGGTGTGAACAGGGACCCATTCGGAACGGGGCTCGGGGCAAGGCTTATTTTCAATACAGATGTATTTTGTTTCGGGCCGTTGGATTATCCTTATGAAAAACTTCCTCCGGGGGTTTTACATCCTAAAAGAATAATGGATGGAGTTGTCGCGGGAGTCAGGGACGGCGGAAACAATATGGGGATTCCGACTGTTAACGGCGCAATTTATTTTGACGAACGGTATATCGGAAACCCGCTGGTCTATTGCGGTACGGGCGGGATTATGCCGGTTGAATTCAGCCAAAAACGGGGTCCTGAGGCAGGCGACCATATTATTATGGCCGGCGGCCGTGTCGGCAGGGACGGCCTTCACGGCGCGACATTCAGTTCAGGTGAATTAACCTCCAAGTCTGAAAAGATATCCTCGGGTTCGGTCCAAATCGGCAATCCAATAGTTGAAAAAAAAATGTTCGATATCCTGCTAAAATGCAGAGATTTAAAATTATACCGCGCGATTACCGATTGCGGAGCGGCCGGGCTTGCCTCGGCAGTCGGAGAGATGGGTGAAAAAACAGGTGTAAGAGTTAATCTTGAAAAAGTCCCGTTAAAATACAGCGGTTTATCCGCGTGGGAAATATGGCTTTCAGAGGCCCAGGAGAGAATGGTTTTGGCAGTGCCGCCGGAGTATGTCGAGAAACTGATTGAATTATGCAAATCCGAGGACGTTGAGGCCACAGATATAGGAATATTTACAAATACGTCTAAGCTGGAATTATATTATGAGAACCAGAAGGTCTCTGATATTGACTTTTCTTTTGTGAAAAATGGACTGCCGAAAAAGGAAATGACTGCTGTATGGAACCCCGTCAATTCATTATTTTTGAAATACAGCCTTCCGGATAACCTGACGGACTATCTTAAAAATATTCTTTCCATGCCGAATGTTTGCAGTAAAGAGGCTGTAATACGCTGCTACGACCATGAGGTCCAGGCTGGAAGTGTTATAAAACCTCTTGTAGGCTGCGCGAACGACGGGCCGGGTGACGCCGCGGTCGTCAAACCTTTGCTTAACAGCAACAGAGGGATAGCGGTTTCCTCTGGCATGAATCCGTTATACGGAGATTTAGACCCGGAAAGCATGGCTGCGTCAGCAGTAAATGAGGCATTAAGGCAGATTATATCTGTCGGGGGCGATCCTTTTAATAACCCAACGGGTATACTTGGTAATTACAGCTTTGGAAATCCTAATAAACCGGACCGCTTGGGAAGCCTTTATCTGGCGACTAAAGGATACACGGAGGCTTGTTTTGATTATGGTGTGCCTATTATTTCAGGAAAGGACAGTCTGAATAATGAATATGTGCTTCCTGACGGCACTACAATTTGTGTCCCGCCTACACTTTTGATCTCTGCGGTTTCGGTAATTCCTGATATAAATGACTGCATTACCATGGATGCTAAAAAACCCGGTAATAAGATTTACCTTGTAGGTAAAACATACCGTGAATTAGGAGGGTCTCATTATTATATGGCCCGCGGTATAAAAGGCGGCGATGTCCCTGCAGTCAGGATTTTTGACTGCAAATATACTATGACGAAGCTGCATCAGGCAATATCAAACAAGCTTGTAATTTCATGCCATGATTGTTCCGAAGGCGGGCTCGCGGTCACTGCCGCGGAAATGGCGTTTAGCGGCGGTTATGGAATGAAATTACATATAAAGAACATTATTAAATCAGATGATTTAATTTATGATGATGAAATATTATTTTCAGAGTCGAACAGCAGGTTTGTGGTTGAAGTCCCGGTTGCCAGGGAAAGGACTTTTAAGCGAATGATGAATGACGTGGATATAACTGAATTAGGGGTTGTTTCAAAAGATTCAAGGTTTATTATCCATGGAACAAATGAAAAAAATATTATTAATACAGATATCTGGGCATTAAAAAAATGCTGGCAAAAGACCTTGAAGACAAAAAAAGAATTTAAGAAAAAAATTGAAAGTAAAAACAATAAGTCATATAAGTCACATAAGACTTATACAGGTTCACCGAAAGCAAAAGTTTTAGTTGTTCGCGCCGCGGGAACAAATTGCGACAGGGAAACTGTTTACGCCTTTGAAAGTTTAAGGGCAAAAGTTGATTTAAAGCACATAAATGAAATTGTTAAGTTAAAGGATTTAACTTCATACCAGATAATAGTAATCCCGGGTGGATTTTCTTATGGGGACCATATTTCAGCGGGAATGGTCTTGGCAAAGGAGATGGAGCCTTTAAAAGACTTGCTTTTGGAAAAAGATAAATTAATTTTGGGGATATGCAATGGGTTCCAGGTGCTTGTAAAAATGGGAATCCTGCCGGGTTTTCCCGGGGTGACCCTGACATGGAATACATCAGGGACATATCAATGCGAATGGGTTAACCTGAAGGCAAATAAAAAATCACCCTGCATATTTACTAAAGGAATTGAATATCTCGAAACACCCATAGCGCACGGTGAAGGCCGCTTTATTACGGCCAATAAAACAATTTTAAATAAAATATTAAAAAACAATCTTCATGCTTTAACCTATTTTAAAGATAACCCAAACGGTTCAGAGGCTGATATAGCGGGTATTTGTAATGAGAAAGGCAATATATTCGGTCTTATGCCTCATCCCGAACGCCATATGCAGCCTACACAGCATCCGAGATGGACAAGGGAGGGGAAAAAAACCGGGTGGGGAATAAAAATATTCCAGAACGCCCTCGAGTGGTGGAAATAAAGAATCCCGCAAGTCCAATTGCGGATTGTTTTTAAATTCAAATCATGCATCGAAAACCGGAATACATCAAATATTTCCTGATAATTTTATTCATTTTGTTTGATTTCATGTCCGGATGCGGCAGGCCTTTTGTCAGGCCTGAAAAATATGAAGCGCAAAAAACAGAAAAAAAGAAGAAAAAACTTTTAAAAAGACAGAGGGAAGTCACCGCTGAATTAAAAATTATCGATGATAAACTGAATGACGCCGCCGGCCAAATATTAATATTTACCGCAAAACAGAATAAAAACCGCGTGATGAGCATCGAAGAGAGAAAGCTGAACAATGAATATATAAAGAAAGTCAGCGCCGCGGAAAATGAGACGAAAACATTAAAAAAACAATATGACACCCTTGCAGGTGAACTTAAGGAAATAGAACAAAAACTTAAAGAATTGGGCCATAAAATAAGTCCCTGATTTGGAAGAATATTTAATCCCGACATTTTCATGGTATTGCTACCATTAATTGCAGGCGTGACCGGGGGGCCGGTCGCCCCTAACATGCTTTGTTCAAAAATGAATGGAAACTTGCAGGGAAAAGGGGTAAAATATTATACTATTTTGGATAAGGAATAATTATAAATGAATGCATATTTCTCTATAAAAAAGGTGAGGATTTACAATGAGGATGTCATCAAAATGTTAAATGAACTTCCTCAAGAATGTATTGATCTGATTTTTGCTGATCCGCCATATAATTTATCCAATGGAGGATTTACATGCCATGCTGGCAAGCGAGTCTGTGTTAATAAGGGCAATTGGGACAAAAGTAAAGGAATCGAAGAAGATTTTAATTTTCATTATAAATGGATAGAAGCCTGCCATCGTGTTTTAAAACCTAACGGTTCTTTATGGATTTCCGGAACTTATCATTCAATTTATGCCTGTGGGTATGCCTTGCAAAAGCAAAATTGGCACGTAGTCAATGACATATGCTGGTTTAAGCCAAATGCTGCACCAAACCTCGCATGTCGTATGTTCACCGCAAGCCATGAAACATTAATCTGGGCCAGAAAAAATAAAACTGCCAAACACTATTTTAACTATAAGTTGGTTAAGGATAGGAAGTGGGAAGACGATTTTATTAAAAAACCAAATAAACAGATGAGAAGCGTTTGGGCGATTGGAACTCCTAAAAATGGAGAAAAGAAATATGGCAAGCATCCAACGCAGAAACCTGAAGCCCTGTTGGAAAGAATTGTCCTGGCCTGCAGTAAGGAAGGTGATATTATTCTTGATCCATTTTGTGGTAGCGCTACAACGGGTGTGGCTGCGCTCAGAAATAATCGAAAATTCGTCGGAATCGATTCTGAAAAAGAATATTTGGATAAGAAAGCTATTCCAAGGATTATGGATGTTATAAAACATAACAATCAATTAGCTTTGGGGACTTCAAAAAGTTTGGCAATTAAAGAGAAAAAGGCGGAATATGGGCTGTTGCCATAGACGAGACTTTTTATGGAACGAAAAGACGCTATTATAAAATTAAGAGAACTAATTGGAAAAGAACTTCATGAATATGCTGCAAAATATGGAGTAACAATATATCAAAATGGAAAGGTTAATAAAGGTTGGGCAGGTCATGTTTTTGAGCGGCACCTTCAAATACAAATAAACTCATCTCAATCTCCAAATTTTGGCTCATGGGAACTGAAATCGATTCCTTTGAAACGCTTAAAGAATGGAGAATTAACGTTTAAAGAAACCATGGCAATTACTATGATTGATCCCGTGAATATATGCCAAAAAACTTTTGAAGATAGCCACTTATTGGCGAAATTAAGGAAAGCAGTTGTAGTAGTAAGAATTGTAGGCTCTAATGTTGATGATCCCACGTATATTCATTCTATTGTTGAATTTGATTTAAAAGGCGATTTATATAAAGATGTAAAAGCAGATTACGATTTAGTTCGTAATGTATTGCTTGACCCGTTACAAGGATTTAACGCTCTAACTGGTGAAATGGGATGTTATATTCAGCCAAGAACAAAAGGAGCCGGGCATGGTTCAACATCAAGGGCATTCTACGCTAGACCTAGGTTTCTTAAGAAATTTATAAAATTGTAATAACATTTGAATTATTTTACTTCATACATTTAGTTTTGCACGCGGGAATAGAAATATTTATTCGGAGAAATATGGAACGGAGAAATGCGTCTGAATCAATTGAAATAGGTAAGGAATGAATATTACGGGGAAAATGTGTAAATATGGGCGAGTAAGTTGTAAATAAATATTTATTTTAATATTTTTGTCCCTTTAATCATTGAAAGCGATCCTATGATCGTTGAGCGGGTATAAACAACTTCTACATTGTAAAACCCGGCGTTTTCGATCATTTTGGGAAGGATGCCTTTGATATTTTCCGAAGATTCTTCGAGAAGGTTAAAAAATTGCGAAAGGACAAGCATAAAAATATTTTCAGGTTTTCCGATGTCAAGAAGCAGGAATTCCCCGCCGGGCTTTAGTACCCGTAAAACCTCCGCGAAAGTGCGTGTTTTGGACCCGTAATCCAAATGGTGCGCCATCAAGCTTGATAAAACCCTATCGAATGAATTGTCCGCGTAAGGAAGAGAATAAGACATTCCCTGTACCAGGTTGATTGATAAATTGTTCCTTTTGATCTTTTTTTCGGCTATTTTCAAAATTTTTGGGTCCCCGTCGAGGCCTGTTACTTCCGTACCAGGATACTTCTTCTTGATATCAATAATTAATGTTCCTGTCCCGCACCCGATATCCAGGATATTGTAATTGTCCATGATATTGGCGTGTTTAACGAGCTCATTATTTAATAAAGAAACAGGGATTCCCGTGTTCACAATAAAGTCGTAAAACGGGGTCAGAAAATCAAATAAAAGCGCGGGTATATAATTATTCTTTTTTTTAAGCATACATTTATAATTTTTTTTCTTCCCCGAGTTTTTCAATAAAAAGATGAATAATTTTTTTGAACGTCCCTTTCCCGGCATTGAATATGTCATTATGCCCGGCCCCTTCGACCTTGTGGAAATATTTTGGGTCGTTCGCTTTTTCGAACAATAATCCCGATTGCGAGTAAGGCACAATTTCATCTTTTGTGCCGTGGACTATGAGAACGGGGGATTTGACTTTGTTTATTTTTTCGAGGTTATCATATTTTGATGAGATAAAAAAGTGAAAGGGTAAAAAATTAAAGGTATTTTTTGCCATCTGTCTGATATTTGTGAACGCGCTCACGGAGATAATGCCGGCGCATTTTTCCTCCCGCGCCAGGTCAATCGCGACAGCGGCGCCGAGTGATTCACCGTAAAATATTATTTTAGAGGGATCGATATTCCTGCTTTTCATATATTCATACGCGGCCCGCCCGTCAAGGTAAAGTCCTTCCTCGGAGGGTTTACCCTCGCTCTTTCCGTACCCCCTGTAATCAAAAATAAAAACGTTCAAACCGAGCTGGTGCATGAATTCTATTATGGGAAGACGGTGGCTGATATTCCCCGCGTTGCCGTGAAAATAAAGGACCGAAAATTCGCTCGCGTTTTCAACAGGGGAGGGGAAAAACCACCCGTTCAGGGTGATATTGTCCTTTGTCCTGAAAAAAATGTCCTCAGCGGGCAATTCATAATCAACAGGAAGGTTTTCAAAATTGCCCTGGGGGTGATATATGAATTTAGGCTCAAAATATTTCACGTAAAAAAATATCGATGTCAGAACAAGCGCGCCATAAACGGAATATTTTATAATTTTTCCCAAAATCAAGCTCCTTCTTTAATCATATTTGTAAATTCGTCCTCATTTAAAACCTTTATGCCGAGTTTTTCCGCCTTCGCGAGTTTGGAACCAGGCTCTTTCCCAATCACTACAAAGCTTGTTTTTGAAGATACGCCAGATACGGCGTTCCCGCCCCTTTGTCTTACAATTTTCTCAGCTTCTTTACGGGTCAAAGATTTCAATTCGCCGGTGAAAACCACGCTTTTGTCCTTGAAAATCTGCGGTATTTCGATGGACTTTTCATCTGACATATTCAACCCGGCGTCTTTTAATTTTTTTATCAAACTTCTGGTTTTTTCCGAGTGGAAAAACCGGAACACGGAATCTGCGATAACAGGCCCGATTTCATGTATATCATTCAGGTTTTCGATGCCCGCGTCCATTAGATTTTCCATGTTGCCGAATTTTCGTGCCAGAATAAAAGCGTTTTTCTCGCCCACATGCCGTATCCCAAGCCCGTAAATGAGCCTTTCCAAAGGCTGGTCCATACTTTTCTTAATCGCGGAAGTAAGATTCTCCGCTTTTTTGTCTTTAAATAAATCAAGACCGAGCAGTTTTTCCTTGTCCAGCGAATACAGATCGCTTACATCTTTAACAAGGGACTTGTCAACAAGCTGGGAAACCGCGGATTCCCCCAGGCCTTCTATATCCATGGCGTTTCTCTGCCCGAAATGAATCAAATGCTCTTTCAACTGGGCGGGGCACAAGGGATTAACGCAATAGAAGGCGACTTCTTCAATGTCCTTAAAAATCCTCTCAGAGCAGGCAGGGCAGGTTTTGGGGGGCACAAAATCAGTCTCTTTGCCTGTCCGTTTTTCCGTGATGACTTTAATGACCTTGGGAATCACGTCGCCTGCACGTTCAATAAGCACGGTATCGCCTATTTTGATGTCCAATCTTTTTATCTCATCAAAATTGTGCAGGGTTGAGCGGGATATTGTGACCCCTGCGCACTCAACAGGTTCCAATTCAGCGACAGGGGTAATGACCCCCGTCCGCCCAACCTGTACAAGAATATTATTTACCCTTGTGGTCGCCTGGCTTGCCTGGAATTTATAGGCGAGGGCCCATCTCGGATTTTTCATTGTCGAGCCTAAATTAGCCTGCTGTTTATAAGAATTCACTTTAATTACCATCCCGTCAATTTCATACTGCAGGTCTTTGCGTTTATTTTCCATTGTCCCGCACATTGAAATCACTTCATCTATATTACGGCAAAACCCGGCGTTTTCAACGGGCCTGATGCCCCATTTCCTGCATCGAGCGAGAAAATCCCATTGTGTCAATATTTCGTCTCCGCCTTCAAGGTGCCCAAATGAATGCGCGAAGAATTTCAATGGTCTTGAAGCCGTGATTTGAGGGTCCTTTTGGCGCAGGCTCCCGGCGGCCGCGTTTCTCGGGTTCGCGAAAACTGGTAGTCCTCTTTCCGAAATAGATTTATTAAGGCCGCTGAAATCTTTTTTATCTATATATATTTCTCCTCTGATTTCAATGAGACCGGGTACACCCTTGTCCCTCATTAAAACAAGCGGTATGCTTTTTATTGTTTTTATATTCAGCGTTATATCTTCGCCCGATTCACCGTCTCCGCGCGTAAGCCCCATTTCCAGGATGCCCTTTCTGTAACGAAGGGCGCAGCTTACGCCGTCAATTTTCGGTTCAACGACGTATTCCCGTTTTTCGCCGTCAAGGAGCCTGTCAATCCTTTCGTCCCACGCCAGGATTTCTTCCCTGTTGTAGCTGTTTTCAATCGAAATCATAGGTTTAAGGTGCTTTCTGCTGGCGAATTCATTTGATATATCAGGTGAAATCCGCTGGGTGGGGGAATCCGGTGTTATTAATTCAGGGTGTTTATTTTCCAGCGTCTTTAGCCTGTCAATAAGCAAATCATATTCCTTGTCCGAAATCACAGGCTCGTTCATGATGTAATATTTATAATCATGCGACCTTATTTCCGCCCGTAACTTTTCAATTTCTTCTTTGAATTTACCGCTTTTTTCCATAGGAAAATATAATAGCATAAATTTTGTTTTATTCAATAATTAAAACTATAAAAGCGCTGAATAAGCCCCCATGAAGGGGGATGGGGGGCTTAATAAAATAATTTAAAATTCCTCTTGACAAATAATAATTATTAGTTTAGAATTATTCTAATATTAAAAGAAAGAGGTGCCCTATGGAAAATATAATCGAAAGGTTAAAAAGGAAAGGGGTGGTTTTGACCCCTCAGCGGCTTGCCGTCGCGGAATTTCTGGAGGGTAATTTCAATTATCCGTCGGTTGATGAAATATACACCGGATTAAAAAAATCATATCCTACAATTTCCCTTGCCACAATCTATAACAGCCTTGAAGCGTTGAAAGAAGCCGGTGAAATACAGGAGCTTACAATAAAAAAGGACAAGGTTTGTTTTGATCCCGACCCGAAACCGCACCATCATTTTTTCTGTAACAAATGCAAAAAAGTGATTGACATCAATATAAGCTGTGCCACGGCGGAAAAAGGGCACATTTACGGAAACAGGATAGAAGAGGTGCAGGCGTATTTTTACGGGACATGCAAAAATTGCGTTGAAAAAGAAGAAAAACATAAGAAAGGAGGTGCGGGTAAATGAAAAAGGTAAAAAGAAGCATTATCAAAATTGATGAAGACAAATGTAATGGTTGCGGCGCGTGTATTCCCAACTGTCCCGAAGGCGCGATGCAGATGATAGACGGAAAGGCGAGATTGATCAGCGACCTTTTCTGCGACGGTTTGGGGGCTTGCGTCGGCTATTGCCCCCAGGGCGCGATATCCATAGAGGAAAGAGACGCGGATGAATATAATGAAAGCAAGGTAATGGAAAATATCGTGAAACAGGGCAATAATGTCATAAAAGCGCATCTTGAACATTTAAAAGGCCACGGGCAGAATAAATACCTTAATGAAGCAATTAACTTTCTAAATAAAAAAAACATTGCCAATCCTCTTTTAGAAAAAGAAGTTAAAAAAGAAAAAATGCCTTGCGGCTGTCCGGGATCAAAGATAATAGATATGAGAGAAAACAGGCTGGAGAGTGATGAAGAAAAGAAACCAACGGAAAAAGATTTGAAGAGTTTAAACGGTTTAAACCGTTTGAGCCGTTTAAAAAATTGGCCTGTTCAAATAACGCTCGTTCCTCCAACCGCGCCGTATCTGGATAACGCCGAGTTATTAATCGCGGCGGATTGTGTTCCGTTCGCGTATCCGGATTTCCATAATGAATTTTTAAGGGGAAAGATACTTCTGGTAGGCTGCCCTAAACTTGATGATATTGATTCTTATGGACAAAAATTCAGGTTAATTTTTAAAAACAATGATATTAGATCTGTAAATTATGTCCATATGGAAGTCCCTTGCTGTTATGGAATGATTGATGTTATTAAGGACGCAATTTCGGATTCTGGGAAAAATATCCCGTTCAAGGAAACAGTGATCAGTATAAAAGGGGAAAAACATGGCTAAAAAGGTGTGCCCCGGAAATATATCCCAAAATTTGAAAGCGGAGTTTCATAAATGCCCTAAGTGCGGATATGACGTTGAAATATTTACGGATGAAGTGCGCAGAAAATGCCCGAACTGCGGTACCGAAGTTTTTCGTGAAAGGGTGCCGTCCTGTATAGACTGGTGCCCCGCCGCAAAGGAATGCCTGGGGCTTAAGAAGTGGATGGAATTGAAGGGGGGAGCGTAAAGACGAAAAAATAACAAAAAGATGGAATAAAATAAATCAATTAAACAGAAATAAAAGGAGGTAAAAATGTTTTGTAATCAATGTGAACAGACTTTAGCGGGTGGATGCGTTAAAACGGGCGTTTGCGGCAAAAATGAGGATGTGGCCAGCCTGCAGGATATTTTACTGCTTGGCTTGAAAGGAATTTCCGCGTACGGGGTCCACGCGGGTGAGCTTGGATACCGCTCTGAATTCGTGGACAAATTTATGCATGAGGGATTGTATTCCACGGGAACAAACGTGGATTTCAGCGCCCAAAAATTGATCAATCTTAATTTAAAAGCCGGGGAGGCGTGCCTTAAGGCAATGGAAATTCTGGATAAGGCGAACACTGAAACCTTTGGTTTGCCGGTGCCGGTCGAAGTCGTCAACGGAACGGTCGCGGGGCATGGAATTTTAGTTACCGGGCATGACCTTCTCGCGCTCAGGGAACTTTTAAAGCAGACTGAAGGAAAAGGGATAAATATCTATACTCATGGTGAAATGCTTCCCGCTCACGGGTATCCGGAGCTCAAAAAATATAAGCATCTTGTTGGTAATTACGGAAGCAGTTGGGTGGATCAGAAAAAGGTGTTTGAACAATTTGGAGGGGCCATTATCGGGACCACAAACTGCGTTGTTCAGCCTAAAGATTCCTACAAGGACAGGATGTTTACCTGCGGTATAGCCGGGCTGGAAGGTGTGACGGATATAGGTAATATGGATTTCTCGCCTGTTATTAAAAAGGCACTGGAACTTCCAAAATTGCAGAATACCTCAGGGAACATATTGACAATAGGATTTCACCATTCAAATGTTCTGGCGCTGGCGGATAAGATTGTAGATGCTGTAAAAAAAGGTAAGATTAAACATTTTTTCCTTGTCGCGGGATGTGACTGCCCCGGCAATGGCATGGATTATTATTCTGAATTAGTAAGAGCAATACCTGATAATTGCATTATTCTCACGCTTGCCTGCGGCAAATTCAGGTTCAATAACAGCCATTACGGGACTATTGACGGTATACCGCGCCTGATCGATCTCGGCCAGTGCAATAACGCCTATTCGGCGATACAAATAGCGGCGGCCCTCGCGGGAGTTTATAAATGTACAGTCAATGAATTGCCGTTGTCAATTGTATTGTCATGGTTTGAACAAAAGGCCGTAGCGATACTTCTGACCTTGTTCCATCTGGGTGTAAAGAATATAAAGATCGGGCCCAAGCCGCCTGCGGTAGTTTCAGCAGGGGTCTTTAAGGTACTTCAGGATACATTTAATTTGAAATTAATTACAGACCCTCAGAAGGATTTAAAAGAGATGATAGGGTAAAAGATCCTTCATGCGATAAATCTCATTCAAGATGATCCTTCGGGGAATAAAAAATTCCCCAATAGCTCAATTATAAAAAGCCGTTCCGAAAAGCCGGGACGGCTTTTTTGTGACTTAGGAGAATAACGTTGTTTCCGAGTGAGAATAACTATTGACAAATCAATAGGCGGTTTGATAAGAAGTACCGGCGGCTGGTCGGAAGTAATGTCTATGATGAGTAAACCCCGTTAGAACTTCGTCCTCTAACGGTTTGCGCTGACGGTGGCATTTCCGCCAAAGGCGGATTCGCCTCAGGAGAAAAACCACCGTCAGCTTGGAAATCGGTAGACCACCGACTAAAGTCGGTGGCTTTCTCTAACGGGGTAAATAATAGTTGACAAAATAAACACAGAAAGTAGTATAATAATGTTTCCAAAGAAGGTGGAGATAAGTATTTTATAAGGAGACAGCAGATGGTTGAAAATGAAAAAAGCAAAGATAATAAAATAAGTAAAAAGGCAAGGGTTGAAATATTATTGGAGGATTTAACCGTAAAGGTGGATGCGATTTTAGAAGGCAGAGAGATTACTGATAACAAAATTGATCGTTTAGAGCAAAAGGTTGACTCGAATAAATTAGAACTTGAAAAAATGATAGTAGAAAGCAATAAAACACTTCGGGATGTAATAAAAGGCGTAGAAACAAGTCTTCATACAGAAATAAAAACTCTCGAGCAAAAAGTCGTTGCCGTGGATAAGAAAGTTGATGCCGTAAAAACCGAACTTAGCCAGCGTATAGATAAAGTAGAACAAAAAGTTGATGTTATGGATAAAAAGATTGAAACTTTAACTGAGCAACAGCAGAAGACGGACAAAAAAATCGACAAACTCGATGAAAAAATAACAATAAGGCAGGATAAAAGTTGATATAGTGCGTCAAAAAGTATTCATCGGGCATTAAAACAATAAATATAGTTCAAAGTATTGTTTGACAGTATAAATAATACTGTGTTATAACACAACGATATTTTATTATCATAATATACTTTCATTTTTTCCTTCCTTTCTTTAAAGGATAATTTGTTATTACTGTTATTATATCATTTTTCAAGGCAATTACAATTTTTAAGGGATATTTAAATCCTTTAGTACTTT
>JBFMCF010000056.1 GCA_040754625.1 bacterium
GCTGACGGAATAAAAGAAATATTTGCAAAGTATTCAGGCATAGTTTTCAATAAAACAGGCCAAACAAATAATTTGATTTATCAAACGGCTTTATTTTGACGCTGAAATTTTGGGGATACTTCTCTTATAGAACGGTTGACAAGGTATTCAAATAGTAGTATATTGGTAGTATGAAAACAAAAACATCTATTACTTTATCGGAAAATTTGCTAACCGCCATTGATCAGCGGACAGGACATAAAAACCGTTCAGAGTTCATCGAAAAGGCGTTGTGGGCGTTTATTCACCAGATCATCCGCAATGAACAAAACGCTAAAGACGTCCGGATTATCAATAAACACGCCGATTACCTTAATAAAGAAGCGGAGGATGTTCTGGCTTATCAGGTAAAATTATGAAACGCGGTTACTTATACCGTGTTGCTCATCCTTCCGGCCTGGATACTAAAAAGTCCAGGGCCTTTGTTGTAGTAAGCCGGCAGGCAGTTATTGATTCCCGTTTTTCCACAGTTATTTGCGCTCCTGTTTACTCGGTTCACGACGGTCTTTCAACACAAGTATCAGTTGGTGTAGAAGAAGGCCTGAAACACGACAGCAGTATTCACTGCGATGAACTGGTTAGTTTACCTAAGATAATGTTGACCAATTATACCGGCACCCTGTTTCCGCAAAAAATTCAGGAACTTGATCATGCCCTGCGCATTGCCATAGACATTCCGGACTGATTTTTATCCGGTAAAATTAGTCTATTAATTTGTACATCTTTGACGCGATTACAATATCAAATATCCAGAATTTTGATTTAATAGTTATCTGAATTTATTCTTCTCATCATAAGAACTGACTTCGGCGGGCCTAAAACCGCGGAGAGTATTATCCCCTGTTCTAACACATCAGCGGATAAATCGCTCAAAAAATAAGACACGGGCGGAGTTTCAACCTGAGGCTCAGGTGAAATAGCCTCAGGTTTATACTTATCAAATATTTTTTTAAGCAGAACCTCTTTATACCGCGGCTGGAGCGGAGTCAGTTTCCCCGTTTCAAGCTCCGGGGCTTCTTCAGCTTCTACTGTCTCAGTTTCATAAGTTTCCTGTTCTTCAACTGATTCGGCTTTTTGCGATTCAATTTCCTGTTTAGCCTGCTCAAATAAATCCTGCTGTTTTGGAAAAGATTCTTGTTCAGACTGGTATCTTTTTTCCAATAGATCTTTTAACTCATCGAATATGCCCCGTTCAGGCTCTTTTTCTTCCTGATGTTGCCCAGCTTCAGCCTGCCGTTTCTTTTTCGCGAGGAATTGAAATAACCATATCGCGCCTATAATTAAATATATTATTAATGAATCCATAATTGTTTTCAATGAGAACATCCCGATAAACATCGGGGCTTTTCCATTTATTCCTGTTTTTTATCTTTTTCAGCGCCTTTGCCGCCTATATTTTCCCTCATTTGAGTGTCCGCCTGAATGTTTCTTAAATTATAATAATCCATTATGCCAAGTTTTCCTTCCCTGAACGCCTGTGCCATAGCTTTTGGTAATTCCGCTTCAGCTTCTTTTACCTTAGCTGTCATCTCCTGCGTTTTCGCCTTCATTTCCTGTTCCTGCGCGACCGCCATCGCGCGCCTCGTTTCGGCGCGGGCCTGCGCGATTTTCAAATCGGCCGCCGCCTGGTTTGTCTGCAATTCCGCCCCAACGTTTTTGCCGACATTCACGTCTACAATATCTATCGAAAGTATTTCAAACGAAGTCCCCGAATCAAGGCCTTTTGACAAAACATTTTTGGATATTGAATCGGGATTTTCCAGAACCCTTTTATAACTGTCCGCGGAACCAATTGTTGTAACGATACCTTCACCGACACGCGCTATAATCGTCTGTTCCGTGGCGCCTCCTACCAGCCTGTCTATATTCGTCCTCACAGTCACCCTTGCCCTTGCCTGGACCTGTATCCCGTCTTTTGCCACGGCGTCAATTGTTCTTCCGGCCTCAGGCGGCGCGTCTATAACTTTGGGGTTTACGCTTGTATGGACCGCGTCCAGGACATCCCGCCCGGCTAAATCAATAGCGCACGCGCGTTTAAAATCAAGCGGTATGTTTGCCTTGTCAGCGGCGATAAGCGCGCTTACAACCAGGAGAACATGCTCCGCCGCCCCGCCGAGCTTGTCTCTTCTCGCGCCCCACGCGAGATAATGGGCTTCCAGGTCATCGCTTGTAATTTTCATCCCAGCCTTGTGAATATTTATCAAAGAAAGAACAATCACATTCGGGTCAACACGGCGCAGGCGCATACCGACAAGGTTAAAAATCCCTACTTTTACCCCTGCGGCAATGGCCGTTATCCATAACCTTACAGGAATGATCCAGAAAAAAAATGACAGAAAAAGAACACTGATTATCACCATCAAAATAATTATAAATCCGCCTTCCATTTTTTCCTCCTAATTTAAGTTCGTTCAAACCGTTCAAACAGTTTGAACCGTTATCTGTATTTTCTAAATTTGTTTAACTACTACCCTGCTTCCTTCCACAAGCGTTACTTTGATCTTCCCGCCTTCCGGGACAAAAACTCCTTCGGTTATCACATCCACTTTTTTGCCGTCAATAAGCGCCGTCCCGCTTGGACGCAAAGTTGTGACAACAGTACCTTCCTTTCCTAAAAATCCTTTTAAGCTGTCATCTGCCGAATGGTATCCTTCCGTTTTATCCTGGGATTTGCTTAGTTTAAGGTTTTTGGCAATCCTTGTTTTAGGAAACAATTTTATCGCGGCAATAATCATTACCAGGCTCATTAAAGAAAGAATAATTCCCGCGACAGCGCTGTGGAGCGTTGCCGTCAGGTAACAGCCCGCGATGATTAAAATTATGCCCGACAATCCCACCACCCCAAAAGTCGGCGTGAATAATTCTATTAATAATAAAGTAAAACCGAGTACCAAAAATGTAAGAATTTTAAACCAGATAAATAACATTTTTTAACTCCAATGAATCCGATAACTATCGGAATGAATTGGACCCCGCTATAACATCGGGGTAAATCCAGATAATAATTAAATATCTTTGGCCACCACTACCTTATTCCCGTCAATCTTTACAACCTTTACCTGTTTATCTTTATCGATAAATTCGCCATCGCTAAGGACATCAAGTATTTTATCGTCAAATATCGCGCGGCCGCTGGGCCTCAAGATGCTGACTGTTTTTCCTGTTTTGCCTAAATAGTTTTGAAAAGCATCCCGGGTTACCCCGCTTTCCTCCCCGGAGGATAAAACTATTTTTTTCCACAATTTCGTTTCAGGTAAAAATTTTACACCCGCGGCAAAACCGGCAAAAACAAGTATCACCGACCATGATAAGGTGTAGAACGCGCTCCACAATTCTATTTTCGGGGCCTTCAACGGGTTCGGGTGTTTCACCATCGCGAGAAAAATGCTTACGGCTATTAACGTAATTCCCGAAATCCCCGTGATTCCAAAACCGGGGACAACGAACAATTCCAAAGACAGCAGAATAACTCCTATGACAAGAAGCAAAATTTCAAACCACTCAGCCATTCCGATCAGGTAGTGCCCCCAGAAAAAAAGAGAAAGGCATACAAGCGCGATAGTGCCCGATATCCCCCAGCCGGGATACATCAACTCATATATTATACCCAAAAACCCAAGTGTGATAAAGAAAGAACTCACTATCGGACCGGTCAAAAACCTCACTAAATTTTCCGACCACGTCGGAGAAATTTCCACGATTTCGAACTTATCCAGATTTTTTAACGATAAAAGTTCTTCGCGGTTTTTAACTATTTTCCCCGCAAGTTTTAATTCCACAGCTTCATCCGCCGAGAGCGTAATAAGCTTGCCTTTCTGCTTGATTATTTTTATTGTTGTAATCTCATTTTCTTTATATTGGGATTTTTTTTCATCCAGTTCCTCGCTTGTTAAAATGAATTCTTCGCCTTTGATTTTAATTTTTTTTATCTCGAGATCCTTATCAACCATCCCCTGCGCTATATTTACAGGATACCCGTTTTCAGACGCAAGTGACTTGAATTTCGCGCGGACCGCAGACACGGATTTTTCATCAGCAGTTTCTTTCCCGTCCATTCCTACCCTCGGTTCGGCCGCGCCTATGCTCGAACCCGGGGACATATATATTTCCTTGCATCCCAAAGCGATCAAAGCCCCGGCGGACCACGCCTCCTCGGCAACAAACGCGATTGTGGGGACAGGTTCCGCTGATTTTAAAAAACCGCATATCTCATCAGCCGCGTCAACCCTGCCGCCGTATGTGTCTATCTCTAAAATAATGGCTTTTGCCTGCTTTTCTTTAGCTTCTTTTACCGCGCGTTTCACAACACCGGAAAGCCCCAATTCTATCGTGCCTTTAATCGGGATAATATGCACCGCGTTATTTTGCGCTGAATTTCGCGCTAAAATAAACACCGGGAAAAAACTAAAAATAAACAATATGATTAATATTTTTGTTTTCATCTGGATTAAACTATAACATTTATAAATACTGATGTCAAACTAAACCTTACACAAGCGTAATTTTTTGAAATAAAAGCGAAAAAGAACTTGAAATGCCCAATTCTATTGGTTAAAATGATTTTGTCAAAAGACATAACAACCAAAAAAAAGGGCATTTCAAGTGAATAAAAA
>JBFMCF010000057.1 GCA_040754625.1 bacterium
CCAGGATAAACTGTTCATAGCTTGTAAGTTGTTTCACGAAAGCTCCTCCTTTTTCCAAAGATTTCTCTCTGGAGGAGCTTTTCGTCTTCTTCGGGCTATATATTAAAGGATTTCAACAGAACCAATTATAATTAATAAAAGTTATTTTGTATATAAAATTTTAAATTAATAATATATTATTTTTGGATTTATTTGATATAATATTCCTCACAAAAATGGGAGGAGATGATGTATTTGAATTCAAAATTGTTTACTATTAAAGAAGGTATAAACCATGAAGATTATATAATCGGAATATATCACCTTGAAACCGCCACGGAAGACATTTTAAAAAAAGTTGAGGCGCTGGCCCTGGAACAGTCAACAGGGACATGGACAAAAGTCCCGGAAGAGACTGAAAATATAATTGAAAAATACGGGGCAAGGGTGCTTGGAATTTATGAGATACCCAATTACGAAGACGCACTGCCTGAAAATAAAATAAGGAATTTTGTTTTTCTTTTAGGTTTCCCGGTGCAAAATATCAGCGGGCAGATTCCGCAGGTTTTAACCGCTCTTTACGGTAATATATCCATGGCCGGAAAACTAAAACTTCTGGACATTCATTTCCCTTTATCTTTTATAAAAAATTATAACGGCCCTAAATTCGGGGTTGACGGGATGAGGAGATTATTGAAAGTTAAAGACAGGCCGCTGGTTATGGTTATGTTTAAACCATGCGTTGGTATGCCGCCAAAAATGCTTGGCAAAATGTTTTTTGAATTGGGTATGGCGGGTGTTGACATTATTAAGGATGATGAATTGCTTGCGGATCCGGATTTTTGCACTGTTCCGGAACGGCTGGAGGTCTGTTTAAAGGCGGCTGAAAAGATCTATAGTGAGACCGGCCGGAAAGTTTTGTATAGTTTGAATATAACCGACAACCACGACAAGATGTTTGAAAAGGCGCGTAAGGCTATAAAGGACGGTGCGAATTCCCTGATGATTAACACTTATACCGTTGGTTTTTCCGCGATGAGCGCGCTGGCTGAAGATAAAAATATAAACGTTCCGATCTTGTCCCATCCGGATTTTGCCGGTGCAATGTTTGAATCTCCTAATTATGGATTAAGTTCAAATCTGGTTTTAGGAAAACTGGCGAGGTTATCAGGAGCAGATATGGTTGTTTATCCGAGCCATTACGGGAAGGTGCTAATGCTTAGGGAAAAGATAATCAGGATCGCGCAGGAATTACTTTCACCGTTTTATCATCTGAACAGAGTATTTCCATGTCCTTCAGCAGGTATTCACGCGGGTTTGATCGGGAAATTGATGAATGATGTCGGGAATGATATTCTGATCGGGGCGGGTGGAGGAGTTCACGGGCATCCAATGGGGCTTAAGGCGGGAGTAGAGGCATTCCACCAGGCAATTAACGCCGCGATGAAAAACATACCATTGGAAAAAGCCTGCCGGAACAATAAAGAACTAAACGCGGCCATTCAGAAATGGGGTGTGTATGGAGATAAAAGCAAGGGATATGATTTGGCGAAATAAATTAACCGTTTGAACCGTTTAAACCGTTTGAACGGTTTAAACCGTTTTTTAGGAGAAACAATGATTGAATTTCGTGAGCCAATAGATAAACTGGTAAGATTGCCGAAAACTTTTACAAAAAAATTAAAATTTCCAAAGCCGGAAGATATTCGTATTTATGACGATACGCTTCGCGACGGCGAGCAGATGCCGGGTGTGGCTTTTAGCCCTGAAGGCAAATTGGAAATGGCAAAATTTTTGAGCGATATGGGAATTCATGTTATGGATGTTGCGTTTCCTGTAAACGGCATATCCGACTGCAAGGCTCTGCAGTTGATTGTCCAAGCTCAAAAACGGGGCGAGATAAGAAAAGATGTTGAAATTTTGGCAATGTGCCGCAGTAATAAGGACGATGTGAACATGGTCATCAATACGCTTGCTGAAATCGGGGCGAAGCCGGATGATGCAAGTATTCTGGTCCTGTCTACTTTTTCAGACTTGCATATTAAATATAAATTAGGCAAGACCCTGTTAAAACGCGAGGGGAAGCAGGTTGAAAAGTGGCTGGATACCAAATTGGATTTTTACCATGAAGCAAATACCAATATGGTCTGCGACATAATCAGATATGCCAGGGAAAAAGGGATAAGCCGGGTTGAGTTTGCATCGGAAGATTCTTCGCGCGGCAATATAAAATACGGCATCGAGTGGGCTAAGGCGTGTGTTAAGGCCGGGGGGACAAGAATGTGTTTTTCTGATACCTGCGGGGTTTTTACGCCGGAGGCGGTGGATTTTTATATCCCGAAAATGTTAAAGGCGCTTGACGGTGTTCCTATGACAGCCCATTTTCATAATGATTTTGGGATGGGAGCGTTTAATACCGTGCGCGCGATGAGCCATGGAGCAACATACGCGGGCGTTACCGCTAACGGCATAGGGGAGCGTGCCGGCAATACTTCCCTGCATTTGACTGTTATGATTTTGAAAGAACTTTATGGAGTCGATATACCCGGTTTTAAATATGACAAGCTTGTGGAATTGAGAAAGATGGTGGAGCGTTATTCAGGTATTCCCATTCAGGTGCACGAACCAATAATAGGAGAAGGTGTTTTCGCCCACGAGTCCGGTATCCATACAGCAGGTATTCTGATAAATCCTTTAATTTACCAGTTTATCCGGGAAGAAACCGTCGGCGGGACTCATAAATTTATTTTCGGGAAGCACAGCGGCGCCGCCGCCGTTGAATCTGTTCTGGAAAAAAATAAGGTAAGGTTTAAAAGTGAAAATATTGAAATAAACGATGAGCTGATACAAAAACTTCTTGAAAAAATAAAGAGTTTGAGAGAAGAAATGATAAAGCCGGAAAAATATTCGCAATATATAAATACATATTACAATAATTATAATCATCTGGGTATATCAGAAGAAGATGTGGTCCAACTGCTGATTGATTTAGCAAAAAAGATGTAAAACACAAAATTTTTGCTTGACAAAGATAAAAAATCGTATATAATCTATTTTTTATTAAAAAAATATGATAGAGAAAATATGAAAACAATATTTATAAAACAAAAAGACATTGTTAAAAAATGGTATATAATTGACGCGGAGGGAAAAGTTCTGGGGCGCATGGCGAGTGAAGTCGCAAAGCTCCTTCGAGGGAAACACAAACCTGAATTTGCTCCGTTTCTTGACTGCGGTGATGAAGTTGTAGTAATAAATGCCTCAAAGGTAGTAATGACAGGAAAAAAAGCGGATACTAAAATTTACCGCTATCATACAAATTATCCAGGCGGGCTGAAAGAGATCCCTTATAATAAACTCTTAGAAAAAAAACCAGAGCTTATTATTTATGATGCTGTCAGGAGGATGTTAACTCACAACAGGCTGCAAAAAACATTACTGAGACATCTAAGGGTGTACAAAGGGGCAGATCATAAACAAACTGCTCAAAAACCGGAAGTATGGGCTTTTTAAGAGAGGAGTTATACTTTGTTAAATAACAGTTTAAGTACCGGCAGGAGAAAAACCGCAATAGCAAGAGTTTACCTTATTGAAGGAAAAGGTAAGATTATCATTAATGAAAGGCCTGCATCTGAATATTTTCCAAGACTGGTTTTACAGAAATCTGTTAAACAACCGTTGGAATTGGTTAATATGATTGATAGGTTTGATGTCCATATTGCGGTCCATGGCGGCGGATTAAGCGGCCAGGCCGATGCAATAAAAATGGGTATTGCCCGCGCCTTGCTGAAACTGGACAATGAACTGCGGACAAAATTAAAAAGGGCGGGCTGTTTGACCCGTGATTCTCGTCAAAAAGAGAGAAAGAAATACGGGCAAAAGGCTGCCAGGGCCAGATTCCAATTTTCTAAGAGATAAAACGGAGAAATTACCTATAGAAAACATACAAAAAAGGAAGGTTATTACCTTCCTTTTTATTTATAAAAATATTATATGACTTATAAGACAAATAAGACTTATATTAAAATAATAAAAAATGGAGGAATTACTTCTCCATGTGGTTTTTTAGCAAATGGCATTCATTGCGGAATAAAACATGATGGTAAAAAAGATTTGTGCCTTATTTTTTCTGAAACAGCCGCAACTGCAGCCGGAGTTTTTACAAAAAATAAGGTAAAAGCCGCCCCGGTTACAATATCCCGGGAGCAGTTAAAAAATAATAGAATCAGTGCTATTGTGATAAACAGCGGTAATGCAAATGCGTGTACCGGTAAAAAAGGTCTAGATGATGCATGGCAAATGGTCAATATTACAGCCGGTGTTCTGGAAATAGAGTCTAAAGAAGTTTTGGTTGCCTCTACCGGCAGGATTGGCGCCGGATTGCCGATTGAAAAAATAAAACATGGTATTATTGAGTTAAAAGATAAATTGTCAAAAAGCGGCGGGCATAACAGCGCTTTAGCTATTATGACAACTGATCTTTATCCTAAAGAAATTGCGCTTGAGTTTGTTATAGATAAAAAAAGGGTGCGGTTAGGCGGAATGTGCAAAGGCGCGGGTATGATTCATCCCGATATGGCCACGATGCTTTGTTTTTTAACATGTGACATTAACATAGAAAAAAAACTTTTACAGCATATTTTGGAAGAGGCGGTTAATGATTCCTTTAATTTAATAACCGTGGACGGGGACAGGAGTACAAATGATACAGTGGTAATCACGGCGAACGGTATGGCAGGGAATAGAAATATTAAAGAAGGCAGCAGTGATTATAATATTTTTAAAAATGCTGTTTCTTTTGTCTGCCGGTTTTTGGCCAAAGAAATTGTTAAAAACGGGGAGGGGGCAACTAAATTAATTAATATAAAAGTAAATGGGGCCAAAAGTGAAAATGAAGCTAAAAAAGCGGCTTTTGCTATAGCTAATTCCAGCCTTGTAAAAACGTCCATTTTTGGAGAGGACCCGAACTGGGGAAGGATCATGTCGGCTGTAGGTTCAAGTGGTATTAATGTAACTGAAGAAAAGATTGATATATTTTATGGAAAAAATAAAATAACGGCAAATGGCCAAGGGATAGAAAAAGCTTATTCCCTGGTCAAAAAATATCTTTCGAACAGGGAAATAGAATTAACGATTAATTTAAAACAGGGAAAGGCACATGTATCTGTTTTGACCTGTGATTTAACACCTGAATACGTGAAGATAAACGCGGAAAAATCATAATCACACACACTTCTGGATTCTAACGGTTGTGTCCGCCTCAGGTGGATTCCGGTAGAAGTTGAAAGAGGTGGACGTTGTAGAGGGCACCTGACATGTTGTCCTCTCAAAAAACAAAAAGGAGGAGTAAAAAATGGTTTCAATTTCAATGAAAGACCTGTTAGAGGCAGGAGTGCATTTTGGACACCAGACGAAGAGATGGAACCCGAAAATGCAGGATTATATCTTCGGTGAACGCAATGGAGTATATATAATTGATTTGCAGAAAACCGCAAAAAAACTGCAGGAAGCATGTGAATTTGTTTATAACCTGTCAAGTAACGGGAAAAATATTCTTTTTGTAGGGACAAAGAAACAGGCCCAGGATGTAATTGCCGAAGAAGCTGAACAATGCGGTATGTTTTATGTTAACCATCGATGGCTTGGAGGTATGCTTACTAATTTCCAAACTATTAAGAAAAGCATAAACAAACTTAAAACAATGGAAAAAATAACTGACGGTACATCGGATAAATTGCTCAAAAAAGAGATTATTAAAATAAAAAAAGAAAAAGATAAATTGGAGAAAATACTAAAAGGAATTAAAAATATAGAAGGTTTGCCTGACGCTATTTTTGTAATAGATTCCAGAAAAGAAAACACAGCCATTTGTGAGGCTAAAAAATTAAACATTCCTGTAATAGGTTTGGTTGACACAAATTCTGATCCTGATGTGGTGGATTATATAATTCCAGGGAACGATGACGCTATTCGTTCTATTAAACTTATAACAAGCCTGGTTGCTTCCGCGGTTAAAGAAGGCAGGAAAAAGTTTGTTGAAAATGGGTTAGTTAACAAGAAAGACGACAAGGAATCTCCCGCAGAATCAAAAGCGGATGAAAAAGAAAATGAAACTGAGGGAGATGATAATATTGGTTTAGAAAAAGACATTAAAAAGTAGTATAATATTGAAAATTATAAGTTTTATTTATTAATAAAATGTATTGGTCTAAAACTTTTATCCCCACTTTGAGGGAAAATCCGAAAGAGGCAGAAGTAGTAAGCCATAATCTTTTACTTCGGGCCGGGTTTATCAGGAAACTCGCGGCAGGCATTTATATTTTTTTGCCTCTGGGCCTGCGTGTGATTCATAAATTGGAACGAATTATCAGGGAAGAAATGGATGTTTCAGGCGCGCAGGAGATATTAATGCCTGCTCTGATACCGAAAGAATTGTGGGATGAAACGGGCAGATGGGATATTTATGGGCCTGAATTGATGAGGGTGCAGGACAGAAACAAGAGAAATTTTGCTTTAGGGCCTACACATGAAGAGGTTGTTACTCATCTTGTTCATTCAGAGGTGCATTCTTACAGGCAATTGCCTGTAACGTTTTACCAGATTCAGACAAAATTCAGGGATGAAATAAGGCCGAGATTCGGACTGATGCGTGGGCGTGAGTTTGGTATGAAAGATGCCTATAGTTTTGACAGGGATGAAAAAGGCGCGGAGGAAAGTTACAATAAGGCATATGAAGCTTATAATAAGATTTTTAAACGCTGCGGTTTAAAATTCCGCGCGGTTTATGCAGATACAGGACAGATTGGAGGTTCGTTTTCACATGAATTCATGGTCCTGGCTGATACAGGAGAGGATTTTATTGCTGTCTGCAGTTCATGTGATTATGCAAGCAATATCAGCCTTGCAAAAAATTATTTAGAAAATGTAAAAGATGATGCTTTATCAGGGCCCGTGGAAGAAATTGATACACCCGGGATAAAGTCCATAGAAGAGGTTAGCGGGTTTTTAAAGGTAACGCCTGATAAATTAATAAAAACGCTTCTTTATAAAGCAGGCAAAGAATTTGCGGCTGTCCTTATCCGCGGGGATTTAACCTTAAATGAGACGAAATTATCGAATTATTTCGGCGGGAGGGAAGTAGAGCTTGCGGGAGAGGAAGAGATAATGAAAGTTGCCAAATCTCCTGCGGGTTTTATAGGGCCAGTCGGTTTGAAGGGTATAAAAATTTTGGCAGACCATTCAATTGAAAACATAATTAATGGTGTTACAGGCGCGAATAAAAAAGATAAACATTTGAAAAATGTAAATTATAAAAGAGATTTTTTTGTTACAGAATTGCTTGATTTAAGAAAAGTTAAATCCGGAGATATGTGCCCTCAATGCAAAGGTAGCCTTCAGATTGTAAAAGGAATTGAGGTCGGGCATGTTTTTAAACTGGGGCTCAGGTACAGCAAATCACTTAAAGCGGTTTTTCTTGATGAAGACGGCAGGGAAAAATTTATTGTTATGGGATGTTATGGCATAGGGATAGGCAGGACAGCCGCGGCTGCGATTGAACAAAATCATGACAAGGACGGAATAATCTGGCCTATGGCGCTTGCGCCATATCATGTGGTTATTTCACTTTTAGATATTAATTCCGAAACAACAAAAAGTCTGGCAGAAAGATGTTACCGGACTTTTATTAAAAACGGGATTGAAGTTTTATTTGACGATCGCAACGAAAAACCGGGTGTGAAATTTAAGGATGCAGATTTGATAGGAATTCCTGTCAGGATAACAATCGGCGCGAAAAGAGCGGTAAATAACGAGGTTGAAATAAGAATAAGGAAGACAGGGGAAGTTACGATAGTAAAAGCAGAAGATTTATTGAATGAGGTAAATAAAATTATTCTGCAAAACAAGGGGTCATGACCCCTTGTCTGAATTAAGACAGGGATGTCCCCCTTGCTGGACATTATTTATGTTTGATAAAGAAACTTTAGAAAAAATAAAAGAAATTATTTGCCCGGTTATTGTAAAAGATAACATGGAATTGGTAAATATCGAGTTTAAAACAGAATATGGACGCAGGATTTTAAGAATTTTTGTTGATAAAGAAAATGGTGTTAATGTGGAAGATTGTGCTAAAATAAGCGGCAAGATAAATTCTTTATTGGATAATAATGATTTAATCCCAGGGAGTTATTTCCTTGAGATTTCCTCGCCGGGGCTTGACAGGGCGCTTACAGGTGAACCGGATTTCAGAAAATTTGAAGGAAGGCTTAGTAAAATTAAGCTTCACGAAGCCATAAACGGGCAGAAAAATTTTATTGGATTTTTAAGGGAATGTAAAAATCAAAATATAATATTGGAAGAGAAAAATTCAGGGAAGATGTTTGAAATAAATTTAAATAATATTTCGCGGGCAAAATTAGTGCCCGAGTTTTAATTGTACTGCAGGGGTTCAAAATTTTGAACCCTTACGAAAAAGTATCACGGGAGAAAATGATGACTGATAAGCTAGTTGAAGCATTAGAACAGTTAGTCAGGGAAAGAGGTCTGGATCGCCAGGCCTTAATTAACACCCTGCATATAGCCTTTTTAGCCGCGGCAAAAAAGACTTTTGGTTATTCAATTAAATCCGGCAATATTGAAATAAAAGAGGATGCTGACGGCCATATTAATGTTAATTGGATAAAAAAAGCGGTCAGTGAACCCAAAGACTTTTTCGAGATAGATATGAAAACAGCCAGGAAAATAAACCCGGATGTAAAACTAAACGAGGATATCAGGGTCCCCTTGTCCCCGTTGGATTTTACAAGGACCGCGGCACAAACTACCAAACAAATAGTTATCCAGAGAATAAAGGAAGCAGAAAGAGAGAGTATCTATAAGGAAATCAAGAAAAAAGAAGGTGATATTGCCACAGGGACCGTGCAGAAGGTTGAACGTAATTATATTAATATATTATTAGGAAAAGTAGAAGGGATTTTACCTTACAGGGAACAAGTAAAGAATGAAAAATATATTTCAGGTGACAGGATAAAAGTGTATGTAGTTGAGGTTGTTAAGTCGAACAAAGGTCTTCAGATAAAACTTTCACGGTCTCACCCCGGATTGGTAAGAAGGCTTTTTGAACTGGAAGTCCCTGAAATCGGAGAAAAGACTGTGGAAATAAAAAATATAGTCCGTGAACCGGGGGAGAGGACAAAAATTGCGGTTTACGCGAAAAATTCAAATATTGATCCTGTCGGAGCATGTGTCGGTATGAAAGGAAGCCGGATACAGGCTATTACAAGAGAATTAAGGAATGAAAAACTGGATATAATCCCGTGGTCGGAAAATGAATCAGAATTTATAATTCATGCCTTAAGCCCCGCAAAAATAACAAGGGTAATTCTTGACAGGGAAAAGAAGCGGGCATTAGTTATTGTCCCGAATGACCAATTATCGCTTGCTATCGGAAAGAAAGGACAGAATGCCAGGCTTTCAGCAAGATTAACCAATTGGAAAATTGATGTAAAAAATGAAGATGAATTTAAAGAAGTCCAGCGCCAGACCCTGAGTAAAATATTTAAAGAAAGCGCGGAAACACAGGAAGATATATCATTATCATCAATTGAAGGTGTGGGCAGTAAAACTGTTAAAAGACTTGAAACAGCCGGACTGCACAACCTAAAAGATATAAAAGAAGCAGGGATTGAACAGCTTGAGTCCATAGAGGGAATTGGCAAGAAAACCGCGGAAAAACTTTTACACATAGCTGAAGAAAATATAGATAATAAAATACAGGATACTGAAGCAAAGGAAGAAACAGATGATAAATAAAATAAAAATAGGATTAAGGCTCAACAATTAGAAACAAAAGAAAGCGGGAAATATGAGAGTACACGAGTTAGCCAAAAAAATAAATGTACCGAGCAAAAAACTTATAGACGGGCTCAGGCAGTTAGGTGTTGACATAAAGAGCCATATGAGTGTTTTGTCCGAAGATACAATCCAGATGGTTCTTACTGCGTTAGATGATGAAAAAAGAAAAAGTGCTGAACCTGCTAAATTAAAACCTGTTCCAGAAACTAAAATTTCTGCTGTTTCAAAACCTGTTCCAAAAAGCGCGAGAAAAGAACCGCAGAAAAAAACGGAAACTGAAGAAAAAGCGCCTGAAATTAAACCTGTAAAAAAGGAAATTTCCAAAGAAACAAAGAAAAAAGAAGAGATACAGGAAAAAAAGAATGTTTTAAAAATTACAGGTGATTTTATCGTAGTAAGCGAGTTGGCAAATAAATTGAACAAAGAACCGTCTGAAGTAATTAAAAAATTAATTGATTTTGGAGTAATGGCGGCTATTAACCAGCGGATAGACCTGGATACCGCCGGGACAATTGCTGCGGAATACGGTTTTGAAATAGAATCGGCCCCGCTTTTTGGGGAAGAAATTGTTATCAAAGAAGAAAAAGAAGACCCGTCTAAATTAAGACCCAGGGCGCCGATTGTAACAATTATGGGGCATGTTGACCACGGCAAAACAAAACTTCTTGATGCTATCAGAAAAACAAATGTTGTTGACCAGGAGTCAGGCGGGATTACACAGCATATTGGTGCGTATCATGTGAAATTGGATAAAGGGACCATAGTTTTTCTTGATACGCCGGGGCATGAGGCGTTTACTGCGATGCGTGCGAGGGGGGCAAAGGTTACAGACATTGTAGTTTTGGTTGTTGCCGCGGATGACGGGGTTATGCCGCAGACAAAAGAAGCCGTTGATCATGCTAAAGCGGCCAATGTGCCGATAATTGTAGCTATTAATAAAATAGATAAGAAAGAGGCGAACCCAATGAGGGTGAAACAGCAGCTTAGTGATTATGGTCTCAGTCCCGAGGAATGGGGCGGTAAGACTATTTTTGTCGAAGTTTCAGCTTTGATGAAAAAAGGGATTTCGGATTTATTGGAAATGATTCTTCTACAGGCGGAAATGCTGGAGTTAAAAGCTAATCCGGACCGCCCGGCTAAAGGGACAATTGTTGAGGCATCAATGGATAAAAAAAGGGGTGTTATGGCCACTGTTTTAATCCAGCAGGGAATACTTCATATAGGTGACCCGTTTATCAGCGGGCATTGTTTTGGAAAAATTAAGGCCATGGTTGATGACTGGGGAAAGCGGTTGAAGGAGGCAGGTCCTTCGTCGCCTGTCCAGATAATGGGGATTTCAGAATTACCCCAGGCGGGAGATTTGTTTTATGTTGTAAACGACGAAAAAACAGCCCGCCAGATAGGGATAAAACGCAGAGAAATGGACAGGGAAAGAGGTTTGGGTGAAAAAGGGCATATTAAATTAGGGGATGTTTACAGCAAGATCCAGCAAGGTGATATGAAAGGGCTGAATATTATAATTAAAGCGGATGTCCAGGGTTCAATTGAGGCGTTACAGGGGACGTTGGAACAGCTTTCTACTTCAAAGGTTAAACTTAATATTATTCACAGCGGAGTAGGGGCGATTACCGAAAGCGATGTTTTACTGGCGTCAGCTTCAAACGCGATTATTATAGGATTTACAGTCAGGCCTGAACCTAAAGTCAATGAACTCGCGGCAAGGGAAGGTATCGATATAAGGCTATATAGAATAATATATGATGTTATAGATGATGTCCGGAAGGCTATGACGGGTTTATTGGAACCGAAATTCAAAGAGGTAATTTTAGGAAGGGCGGAAATCAGAGAGGTATTTCGTATCCCAAAGATCGGAAACATAGCAGGAATATATATAACAGATGGTAAAGTAACGAGGTCTTCTTTTGTCCGGCTTGTCAGGGATAGTGTTGTTGTTTTTGAAGGGAAAATTTCATCGCTTAGAAGATTTAAAGAGGATGCAAAAGAGGTAGCCGCAGGATATGAATGCGGATTAGGCATTGAAAATTATAATGATATTAAGCAAAATGATATTCTTGAATTCTATATCAAAGAAACTGTTGTGCAGGAATTGTAATTAGAAATTATGAAACCGGTAAGATTAGAAAGGATTAATTCTCTTTTACGTGAAGAGATCGGCAGTATTATCCAAAAAGATTTAAAAGATCCGAGGATAGGTTTTGTTTCGGTTTTGGAGGTTAAGACAAATCCCGACCTCAGCGAGGCAAAAGTTTTTGTCAGTGTTTTTGCGGATGAAGAGAAGAAACAGAAAACAATTAAAGGATTAAAAAGCGCGGCCGGGTTTATCCGTCACGAAATTAAAGAAAGGTTATGTTTAAGGCATATTCCTAACATCCTTTTTGAATTGGATAATTCCATCGAAAAAGGCGCGCATATTTTAGAATTAATGGATAAAATTTCCAGGGAAGAAAAGATAGAATAATGAACCCCGCCCTTCCTAAGGAAAAAGGAAGGATTGGGGTGGCATATTAGTTTAGATAGTAGTTATAGGAGGAAGGGCGGGGTGAAGGAACTAACAGCTATTGCAGAAACAATTAAAAAAGGCAATAACTTTCTCATTGTAAGTCATATTAATCCTGACGGCGATTCTATCGGTTCACAACTTGCTATGATAAAAATCCTGGAAAATAGCGGCAAAAAGGCGACTATCTTAAATCAGCATCCGGTCCCGGAAGTATATAAATTCCTTTATGGAAGTCAAAAGGTGAAAAATGAAGTTTCATTTTTAGAAAATTTTGATATTGCTATAGTCCTGGATGCGAGTGATAAGAAACGGCTGGGAGATATAGTTAACAAGGCCTTGAGGAAGGTTCCTTTTATTATAAATATTGATCATCATATAAGCAATAACAAATTTGGGCAGCTGCAATATTTAAACCAGGACGCATCTGCCACAGCGGTTATTATTTATGATTTAATTGTTCTTTTAAACGAGAAGATAGACAGGGACATTGCGGAATGTCTATATACAGGTATTTTGACTGATACAGGTTCGTTCCATTATCTGAATACAGACGCTAAAAGCCACCTGGTAGTAGCTGATCTTATTAAGTATGGCATTAATCCAAATAAAATTTATGAAGAGATATATGAAATTTTTAACATAATCTCGATAAAACTTTTAGGACTGGCATTATCAAGTGTTGAAATGAATAAGACAGGCGAGATTGCATGGATGAAGATAAGGCAGTATGATTACAGCCTTTCAAGCCTTACCAATGGAGAGACAGAGGGTTTTATAAACTATGTCCAGATGATAAAAGGGGTAAAAGTTTCTCTTTTCTTCAGGGAATTTTTAAATGATAATAACCAGCTGGTAACCAAAGTGAGTTTCCGTTCCAAGGAGGGTGTGGATGTTAATAAAATTGCAGGGATATTTGGAGGTGGAGGACATTCTCACGCGGCTGGCTGTGTAGTTACAGGAAGCATAAACAGTATACTGGAAAAGATTATTAAGGAAGTGGAGAAATACATATAGTGAGAAGTTGTGGAGTGCAGCACGATGGATGGTATTTTAAATATTAATAAACCCTGTGGGATGACATCTCATGATGTTGTCGATTATATTAGAAAAATTACTAATATAAAAAAGGTTGGCCATACAGGAACATTAGACCCGGATGCGACCGGGGTTTTACCTGTATGTATTGGACGGGCTACAAAGATTGTCCAGTTTCTGATAAATGAGAATAAATCTTACAGGATAACTTTATTGCTCGGGGTTTCGACTGATACCCAGGACATTACAGGAAAAATTATAAAAGAGGTTAGGGATTTTAATATAACGCCGGGTGATATTCAAGAAATATTACAATCTTTTTCAGGCGATATTTTGCAGGTTCCGCCTATGGTTTCCGCCTTGCATTATAAAGGGAAACGGCTATATAAATTAGCCAGGGAAGGAAAAGAGGTTGAAAGGAGACCCAGGAAAATTACTGTTTACAAGATAGACCTTTTGGAAGTAAAATTACCTTATGTCGGTTTTTCGATTAAATGTTCAAAAGGGACTTATGTGAGGACTTTATGTTCCGATATAGGAGATAAGCTGGGAACGGGTGCGTGTCTTTATAATCTTGTCCGGACCATGGCGGGTTCTTTTGATTTAAATAATGCAATTGGATTAAAAGACATCAAGGATATAGAAATAGTTAAAAAAAATTTGATGCCGATGGACGAAGCATTAAATCATTTACCGGAGATTAAAGTATTGCCGGAGGGGATAAAACTCCTTAAATGCGGAAAACCTCTTACAGGAAATAGTGTTTTTTCTTATTCCGGTGTATTTAACCCGAGGGGATTATACCGTTTATATCAGGAAGAAAATCCGGCAATTTCAGGAATAGTTGAAGATGTTTCGCGGGAAGGTAAAATTTATAGGATTGTAAAATGGCTGAACCAGTGACAAGAAGTTATCACCCTTGTTCGGATATTATTAATTTAAAAATATTTATATACTTAATTTTTAGGAAAGGAAGGTGTTTTTATGTCATTGACCAAGGAAGTAAAAAAAGAGGTTGTTGAAAAATTTAAAAAACATGATAAAGATACAGGGTCCGTTGAAGTCCAGATTGCTTTATTGACCCAGAGAGTAAATGATCTGACTGAACATTTTAAATCTCATATCAAAGATCATCATTCAAGAAGGGGGCTTTTAAAAATTGTCGGCCAGAGAAGAAGGCTGTTGAACTATTTACAACAAAAAGATTATGCCAAGTATCAGGATATTATCGGCAAACTAAATATTAGAAAATAAAGGATGGATTTATGCAGCGAAAAGAATTAAAGTTAGGTAACAGCAGTTTAATAATTGAAGTGGGGCACCTCGCAAAACAGGCTAATGGTGCGGCAATGGTAAAATATGGAGACACGGTTGTTTTGACCACAGCGGTAATGGCAAAAGAAGCGAGAAAAGATATAGATTTTTTTCCTTTAACAGTTGAATACAGGGAGAAGGCCTATGCCGCGGGAAAGATTCCCGGCGGTTTTTTTAAACGGGAAGGAAGACCGACCACAAAAGAAATCCTTACAAGCCGTTTGGTTGACAGGCCGCTTCGCCCTCTTTTCCCGGACGGGTTTAAAAATGAAGTGCAGATTGTTCCTATAGTTCTTTCTGTGGATGGGATTAACGCGCCGGATATATTTTCCATTATCGGCGCATCAGCCGCCCTTACTTTTTCGGATATACCGTTTTACGGACCGGTTGGCGCTGTAAGGATTGGAAGAATAAATGAAGAGTTTATCCTGAATCCCGGTTATGATGAGATGGATAAAAGCAGTCTGAACCTTGTAATTGTGGGAAAAAAAGACGCAATTTTGATGATTGAGGCCGAAGCAAGTGAGGTCCCTGAAGAGGTTGTTATTGATGCCGTAAATTTCGCAAGGCCTTTTATTTCTAAAATAATAGAATTCCAGGAAGAGTTTGCCAGGGAAGTTGCTAAACCAAAAAGGGAAGTGGCGGTTTCCGTGATACCGGAAGCTGTCAAACTAAAAGTGGGTAATTTTTCGAAAGATAAGATGGAGAAAGCGTTAAATACATCTGACAAAAATCTTATGAAAGAAAATTTATCTGACCTGGAAAAAGAAGTTATAGAAAATTTCAAGACGGAATTCACTGAAGATGAAAATCCGGAACTTGTAATAAAAGGAATTCTTGAAGATTTGGAGAAGAAAATAGTAAGAAATAAAATTTTAACGGAGGCGAAAAGGACAGACGGGCGTTCTTTAAAAGATATCCGCCAGATAACCTGCGAAGTCGGAATACTCCCGAGAACTCATGGCTCAGGTCTTTTTACACGCGGCCAGACACAAAGCTTGTCTGTTGTTACTCTTGGGACAACACAGGATGAACAGAGAATGGATGACCTCGAGGGTGAATATACCGAATCATTTATGCTGCATTATAATTTTCCTCCGTTCAGCGTGGGTGAAGTGGGAAGGTTTTCAGGCCCCGGCAGGAGAGAAATCGGCCATGGGGCATTGGCGCAAAAGTCCCTTAAACCTGTTTTGCCGCAGGCGGATAAATTTCCATACACGATAAGAATTGTATCTGAGATTCTGGAATCAAACGGTTCATCGTCCATGGCCACGGTATGCGCGGGGACGTTAGGCCTTATGGATGCGGGTGTTCCGATTAAGTCTCCCGTGGCGGGTATAGCGATGGGGTTGATTAAAGAGGGCGGTAAGGTGGCAATTCTTTCGGATATTCTCGGCCAGGAAGACCATCTTGGCGACATGGACTTTAAGGTCGCGGGGACAAAAAACGGTATAACGGCGCTGCAAATGGACATAAAAATTGACGGGCTTGATGAAACCATTATGAAAAACGCCCTGTCCCAGGCAAAAGAAGGAAGGTTGTTTATACTTTCGAAAATGGAAGAGGTTATTTCAAAACCAAGAAGCGATATTTCAGACTATGCCCCAAGGATAGTAATTATGCAGATTGACCCTGCGAAAATAAAAGATGTTATCGGACCCGGTGGGAAAATTATCAGGGGAATTATTGAACAAACAGGAGTGGAAATAGATATAAAAGATTCAGGCCAGGTATATATAGCTTCAGTAAGCGTTGAGTCCGCGAGGATGGCGCAGGATATGGTGGAATATCTTACCCGCGATGTGGTAGTCGGTGAAATATATACAGGGAAAGTTATGAGGATTGTTAATTTCGGGGCCTTTGTTGAGATTTTACCAGGGAAAGAAGGATTGGTGCATATTTCGCAGTTAGCGGATTATCATGTTAAGAAAGTTGAAGATGTTGTTAAAGAAGGTGATGAGGTTTTAGTAAAAGTAGTTGAAATTGACAACCAGGGAAGGATTAATTTAAGCCGGAAGGCGGCCCTTACACCTGAAACAGCCAGGGATGAAAAAAAGTAGTTTTTACCGCCGCGAAATTTTAAATAACGGGCTTAAGGTAGTAATGGAAAAAATACCTTATGTCCGTTCTGTTTCTCTGGGTATCTGGATTGAAGCCGGCTCCCGCGATGAAGATAAAAATGAAAGCGGATTTTCTCATTTTATCGAACATCTTTTATTCAAGGGGACCAAAAAACGCGACGCGCGCGCCATTGCTTCCGAACTTGAAACTGTCGGGGGACGGCTGGACGCTTTTACCGGCAGGGAATATACCTGTCTTTCCGCGCGTGTTTTAGACACGCATCTCGATCTTGCCTTAGAACTTATATCAGATCTTTACCATAATTCAGTTTTCCCGGAAGACGAAATGGAACGGGAACGCCGGGTGGTTCTTGAAGAAATCAAGATGTCTGAAGATATCCCTGAGGATTTTATTTTTGATATTTTTAATGAAACCATTTATCCTGACAACAGTTTAGGCCGGCCGATCCTGGGTTACAGGAATATTATCCAGAAATTATCCCGTGATGAAATTTACGATTTTTACAAAAAATATTATCATCCCCAAAAAACAATTATTTCACTCTGCGGAAATTTTTCAGAAAAAACTTTTATTGAAAAAACAAAAAAATATTTTAAAAACCACGGAAGTAAAATAAACTTTCCGGCACCAGTTACTCCCGAATATCATCCCGGTGTAAAAGTCCATAAGAAAAAATTAAATCAGGTGCATATTTGCCTCGGCGCTGACGGGCTGGGATTCAATCATAAAGACAGGGCGGCCCTCCAGGTTTTAAATGTCCTCCTTGGCGGAAGCATGAGTTCCCGCCTTTTCCAGGAGATACGTGAGAAAAGGGGATTGGCATATTCAATTTATTCATGCCAAAGTTCGCATAGAGACAGCGGCACGGTCATGATCTATGCGGGGACCGCAGAAGATAAGGTTAATGAAGTTATTGACCTTGTATTGAAGGAATTGGATAGTGTTAAAAAAGGTAAAGTTACACAAGATGAAATGAATCTTTCCAGAGAGCAGTTGAAAGGGAGTATTGTCCTTGGCGCCGAAAGCACTGAAAACAGGATGCTGAGGCTTGCCACTTCCGAATTTTATATGGGTAAATATATTTCCCTCGAAGAATCGATAGCAGAAATTGATAGAGTTAACAAGGACGATGTAATAAGATTAGCTTCCCGGATTTTCGCCCCCTCGAAACTAAACCTTGTCTGTTTAGGCCCAATCAGCAAAAAAGAGATTTCATTTTTGGGAGGAACATAGGGGGGGACATAGGGGACGTTGGTGCTGAAATTGCTTTGCTAACTTCTCTCCACTATTTCCAATATGTTTCTCCCCTTTAAACTTATTTCATTACTCCCCATTATTCGATTTATACAAGATGCTGTTACGCCCAAATACCTGGCTACCTCTGCTCCGCTAATCCCAAACTTTTTTACTGCTAATTGTGCCATGTCTCTT
>JBFMCF010000058.1 GCA_040754625.1 bacterium
GTTATAACTTTGAATTGTTAAAATAACTTCCTGATTCTTCTTGACCGTCCAGGCCTAATGGAATAAAATATCGTAAATAGCAAGCCGTAAAACGTAAATGGCAGAAGAAAAGGGGAGAAACAATGGAAAGTCTGCGGGAAACAATTGCAATTCTGGATTTCGGTTCACAGTATACAAAACTTATCGCGAGGCGTATAAGAGAACATAAAGTATATTGTGAAATATATCCGCCTAACATAGCGCTGAATAAACTTAAAAATATAAACTGCAAGGGAATTATTTTATCCGGGGGGCCTGCAAGCGTCTACGACAAAAATGCGCCAAGCTGTGATAAAAATATTTTTGATTTGGGGATCCCTGTTTTGGGGATTTGTTACGGCATGCAGTTGACCATTCATCTGCTTGGAGGAAAGGTTGAGAGGGCGCAAAAACATGAGTATGGATTGGCAAAAATTAAGGTTGATCAAAAAAGCGGTATTTTTGAGGGATTACACGGACAGACTGATGTCTGGATGAGCCACGGTGATTCCATATCACACCTTCCGGACGGGTTTAAAACTATTGCGGAAACTTCGAACACGCCTGTGGCGGCCATTGAAAATGAAGATAAAAACATATATGGATTGCAGTTCCATCCCGAAGTTGTTCATACGCCTCAGGGCAGAAAGATTATTGAAAATTTTATAGGGAAAATTTGTAAATGTTCTTTTAATTGGACCATGCAATCTTACATAAACCATTCTATACAAAAAATCAAAGAACAGGTTGGCAGTAAAAAAGTGGTTTGCGCTTTAAGCGGCGGCGTGGATTCTTCAGTCACGGCAGTTTTAATACATCTTGCAATCGGGAACCAGCTTACCTGTTTTTTTGTAAATAACGGGTTATTGAGAAAAAATGAAGTGGAAAAAGTAGTAAACACATTCCGCGGGCATTTCAGGATCAATCTTGATTATATAGACGCGGAAGACAGGTTTCTGAAAAAATTGAAAAATATAACAGACCCCGAGAAAAAAAGAAAAATTATCGGCAGGGAATTTATCCGTGTTTTTGAAGAAGAGGCCGGAAAGCTTGGGAAAATAGATTTTCTGGCACAGGGAACATTGTATCCTGATGTTATAGAAAGTGTTTCCGTTAACGGCCCGTCAGTAAAGATAAAATCGCATCATAATGTGGGAGGCCTGCCAAAAAAAATGAAATTCAAGCTTATTGAGCCGCTTCGTGAGTTGTTTAAAGATGAGGTAAGGTTATTAGGCAGGGAGCTTGGGATATCTGATGAAATTATCAGCCGCCAGCCGTTTCCAGGTCCTGGCCTTGCCGTCAGGATAATAGGACCCATTAGACCGGAAAGTCTGCATATTTTGCGCGAGGCTGACGCGATAGTAATTGAAGAGATAAAAAAAGCAGGCCTTTATTCAAAAATATGGCAGTCTTTTGCCGTGCTTTTGCCTATTAAAACAGTGGGTGTAATGGGTGATGCAAGAACTTATGAAAATGTTGTGGCGGTCCGCGCTGTCCAGAGCGAGGACGGTATGACCGCGGATTGGGTGAAACTGCCTCATGAGATTTTACAGAACATATCAAGCCGCATTATAAACGAGGTAAAAGGCGTGAACCGTGTGGTTTACGACATCAGTTCCAAACCGCCGAGCACGATTGAATGGGAATAAAATACTTTTCTGAATACAGAGCATTAACTTCCCATCTTATCAACATTCAGGATATATTTAATTTCTTTTTTAATGTCTTTTTCCGCTGAATAGGGCGGGTACCCGGGCAATATATATTTTACAATGCCCGATTTATCGATTAAAACAAAAGAAGGCACCGCGACCACTCCGAACTTATCAAATACTTTTAATTCGGAATCCAAAAGGACAGGGAAAGAAATGTCCAGTTCATTGACCAATTTGTAAATTTCGCCTTTTTCTTTTTCTGTTACTGCCTCGTCTTCATGCGGGCAATAGATTGCAATAATCTGCAAATCGTTATTTTTGTATTCATTATACATTTTTACAAGAGTTTTTAAGGCCTCTTTAGAATAATCTATATAATTGTCAACCTCGGGAATCCCCCAAAAAATAATTCCCACATTTTTTCCATCCAGGTATTTATTAATATCTAACTTGTCTCCATTAAGGGTATTTAAGGAAAATGATTCTATTTTTTGCCCTTCTTTCAGCCTGTTCAGGCAATAAACAGCATTGCTGTTTAAAAAGAAAATACAAATCGAGAACAATGTTAAAGAAATCCCGCCGATTTTTAAAAACATTTTGGCGTTTGAAAACATTAAAACCTCCTGATAAATTACAAAACTCAAATATTATACCGGAAATAATATTAAAATCAAGCGAAATTTTTGAGTTTTTTCAGGATGTTTTTCACTATAATATTTTGTCAAAATGAGTTAAAATCATATAATGAAATTCAATGTTAAAAATTTTTTAATATGCATCACTATTATTTTGGCTGGTTGCGCAATTTCCAGGCAGGCACCTTTATTTCAAAACATTCAAAAGGTAAACGGGAAACTGGAAGGCGATACTTTTTGGGAAGGTATAATTGAAGTTGAAGATAAGATTATTGTCCCGGAAGATATGACCTTAACAATAAAACCGGGAACAATTGTTCGTTTCCAAAAAAGGGGTTTTAAACAGTTCGGATTCGGGGATAACAGGATATATGTTCAAAAAGGAGGGAAGTTAATTGCCGAAGGTAGTCCCGGGAATTATATTGTTTTTACTTCCAGGGAGAAAAACCCGCAGGCGGGCGACTGGCATGGAATTGAGTTCCACAGCGAGGATAATTCGGGCATATTGAAATACTGCAAAATAGAATACGCTTATGAAGCTGTTGTTTGCGTATTATCATCTCCGTTAATTTCCAATACTATAATAAGCAAAAACGATAAAGGCATATGTTTGTGGCAAAAGTCCTCGCCTGAAATAAATGCAAATAAAATAAGCGATAATAAGACAGCGGTAATCTGTTCTTCCAAAAGCAGTCCTTATATAGTTTCCAATGTAATAACCAATAATTCAGACTGCGGGATTAACTGCGAAAAAGGTTCAAATTCAACAATATTTAAAAATGTGATAGTGAATAATAACTATGGGATAAAAAACAACCTTGATGCCCTGGCAAATATAGACAATAATATTATTAAAAAAAATAATTACGGCATACACCAACTGACTGTTTTTGCCGGTATAATAACGGGAAATATCATAGAGGAAAATAAATACGGAATATTTTCATTGAGAAGGTCCGTTATGAATGTGAATAATAATTCGATATCCAGGAATGAATACGGTATTTTTACCTGGGAACGGACTGAAGGCAAAGTAACGAATAACGATATTGTTAAAAATAAATTCGGGATATACTGCGGCCGTTCTTCCAATATTGAAATATTAAAAAATGAAATTAGTAAAAACACTATAGGAATTTTGTGCGAATTTTCTTCCTATCCCAGGATTAACGGGAACAATATTTGTAATCAATCTGGATATGACGTAAAACTTGGAGAAAACCAATCTTTCGAATGGACAAAAAATATCTGGAAAAAAGAAGAAATAAAAATCCGGGAAGAAAACGGGGGTTTCGATTTAGTTAACGCAAACGGGAACTTCTGGGGTGAATGGACAACAAAAGAAATGGATAAAAAAGGCTTTGGTTTTCCTGTGAAAAAAATATATGATTATTTTTCGGAACAATTTTGCAAAATAGAAGGAAAAGATTATACGCGGGATAAAGTAGATTTCAGAAAATGGGAAAATAAAGAAATTATGGAAGCAGGTAAAAAATAGATAGAATTAGAAAGATTATTATGCTGACAAAACCGGACATTAGCTTAATCCTTATTGTGGTAGCATTAATACTGGGTTGTTATTTTTTATTCGATTTATCAAAAAACATTGAAAAATTTGTAGTTGTTGAAGTTGACGGAAAGACAGAAAAAAATATAAAACTCCCGCAAAATATGATTTTTGACAATCATGGGAAAGACGGCTGGCTGAAAATAGAAATCAGCGGCAGAAAAGTCCGCGTGCTGGATTCATCCTGTCCAAATAAGCTTTGCGTGAATTCGGGATGGATAAACAAGAGCGGGGAGTCTATCATCTGCCTTCCAAACCGCGTAGTAATAAAAATTGTAGGAGAGGAAAAGGAATTTGACGGGATTACAAGGTAAAAACACGGGAAATAACAATTCCAGGATAAAAACCATTATTGAAATTTCCTTAATGGTGTCACTGGGAATAATCATTCAAATTATTGAAGCACCGATACCAAGGCCGCTGCCGTGGGTGAAACTCGGAATGGCAAATGTTATCACTGTATTATCTCTTGTTTTTTTCAGGTTAAGAGGGGCTGTTTTAATATCTTTTTTAAGAATAATCCTTGTGTCTGTTTTGCTTGGAAGTTTCTTAAGCCCGGGGTTTTTTTTGAGTTTGTCAGGCGGACTAATGAGCACATTTGTAATGGGCCTGGTTTTAATTTTATTTTCCAGACAGTTCAGCCTGGTTGGCGTGAGTTTAATCGGGGCATTAGTCCATAACCTTACACAATTGGGTGTGGCGTATATCCTTTTTTTAAAGCAGCTCCATATTTCATGGGACAACATTTTATATTTTTTGTCTTTGATGCTTATTTGGTCACTGCCGACAGGTCTTTTTGTCGGGTATCTGGCCAGATTAACTTTACCTGTTTTTATAAATACAAGAAAAAGGGTTAACTGGTGATAGAAGGAATAAAATGATCAGGGAAAAAGGGAAAGTCATAGATTGCCGGAATGGTTTGTTAAAAATCCGGCTTGATTCAAAACCGTCCTGCCATAGTTGTAATTTGTGTGACAGGGGCAAGGAGGGTATGACTATGGACGTTGAGTCTGATTTTGTCCTTTCACCCGGAGATCCGGTTTACGTGGAAATAGAAGGCCGGAATTTACTCCTTTGTTTTTTTATGCTGTATCTTTTTCCTGTAATTATTTTTATATCGGGGGTTGGATTCGGCGCAATTCTATCAGGAATATTTTCTTTCTCAAAACTCAAGGAAGTTTTTGAAATTATATCCGGTTTTATTTTTTTTGCGGCAGCATATATTTATGTCGGCCGGTTCGATAAAAGCTATAAAAAGAGGGGCATAGTAAAAATAAACCCCGTTAGGATTCCAGGAGGTGAATCAAATTTTGACAGTGGTAACGGAGGGGGGAATAAAAAAACGACAATTACCGGAGATAAAATTAAAGAAATGTGATATTTATGCTTTACAAAAAACAGGAAATATGATATTTTTGCGAAAATGAAAAATATAAATTTGGGACTAATAGGGCTGGGTACGGTCGGGACCGGTGTAATAAAAATATTCAACAAAAATAAACCGCTTATTGAGAGTAAAACAGGGGCAGTTTTGACTATCAAGAAGATCGCGGACCTTGATATTACCACGCCGCGCGGGGTTGATATTGACCCCGCGAAATTAACAACAAAACCGGAAGAGATAATTTCAGATCCTGACATTGAAATTGTTATCAGTTTAATAGGCGGAATACATCCTGAACAGGAATTTATATTAAAGGCCTTGGAAAACAAAAAGCACGTTGTGACCGCGAATAAAGCGCTTCTGGCAAAAAACGGCAAGGAAATTTTTGATACTGCGTATAAAAATGGAGTGAGTATTTGTTTCGAGGCAAGCGTAGGAGGGGGAATACCGATTATACGTTCTCTCGGGGAAGGGCTTGCGGCAAACAGGATAAAATCAATATTCGGTATTCTGAACGGCACGGCAAATTTTATTTTAACAAGAATGCAAAATGAGAAAAAAAGTTTTAAAGCCTGTCTTAACCAGGCAAGAGAACTCGGATATGCGGAGGCGGACCCCACGCTTGATATAGAGGGAATCGATACGGCGCATAAACTCTCCATTTTGTCATCTATGGCGTTCGGACAGCCAATCCCCCTGGATAAAATATATTGCGAAGGGATTTCACAAATTAATTCTTTTGATATTGAATACGCGGATGAATTTGGTTATTGCATAAAACTCCTGGCAATAGCAAAAGATTTTGAAAAAGGGATTGAGGCCAGGGTGCATCCTACAATGCTGCCTAAGGATTACCTTCTTTCATCAGTAGATGGAGTTTTTAATGCCATATATATAAACGGCGACTCAGTCGGGCCCACAATGTATTACGGCCAGGGTGCGGGGCAAATGCCCACGGCAAGCGCGGTCTGGAGTGATATCATGGAGATTGTTAATAAAAATTCAAATTTAAGAAACAGCAACATTTACTTTGAAAAAAATCCTAAAAATATTCAGGACATAAAAGACCTTTTGACGAAATATTATCTCAGGTTTACAACATTGGACCAGCCGGGGGTATTATCCAAGATATCGGGGATACTCGGAAATTTTAAAATCAGCATTGCGTCCGTAATGCAGAAAGAAAGGTCCGCAGGGAATAAGGTCCCGATAGTAATGCTTACGCATGAAGCATATGAAGCGGACATGCAAAAGGCATTAACCGAGATAAATAAGCTTGACATAATTAAAGACAAAACAATTTTAATCAGGGTGGAAAGGTAATAAACAATGTCATTTAGATGGCCGGGAATAATTGAAAAATTTCGTGAGTTTTTACCGGTAACAGAAAAAACACCGGTTGTAACGCTTCTGGAGGGAAATACGCCTTTAATTGAGGCTTGGAATCTCGTTAACTTATTGAATGCTAATTTCAAGTTGTTTCTTAAGTATGAGGGTTTAAATCCTACCGGTTCATTTAAGGATCGCGGTATGACCTTAGCCATTTCAAAGGCAAAAGAGAAAGGAATGAAATCGGTAATATGTGCTTCAACAGGGAATACCTCCGCGTCCGCGGCAGCTTATGCCGGCCGTGCAGGGTTGGAATCGGTTGTTTTAATCCCCCATGGCGCCGTGGCAATGGGGAAACTGGCGCAGGCTTTAATACATGGAGCAAAGGTCGTTGAAATCCGTGGCAATTTTGACGATGCCTTGAAACTTGTGAAAGAGATGTCGGAGAAATATCCTATTGAACTTGTCAATTCTTTAAATCCTTTCAGGATTGAAGGCCAGAAAACAGGCGCGTATGAAATATGCGATGTTTTAGAAACAGCTCCCGATTATCATTGCATACCGGTCGGAAATGCCGGAAATATTACTGCTTATTGGAAAGGTTATAAGGATTATAAGAAATCGGGCAAAATAGATAAATTGCCTAAAATGTGCGGATTCCAGGCGGAAGGCGCTGCGCCAATCGTCAATAAAATGGTGATTGATGACCCCCAAACTATTGCTACCGCGATTAAAATAGGGAACCCCGCGAGCTGGAAACAGGCTGAAAAAGCGCGTGACGAATCGGGTGGTTTAATTGATGATGTGTCGGACGATGAGATTTTGCAGGCTTATAAGTTATTGGCAAAAACTGAAGGTGTTTTTGTTGAACCCGCCTCAGCGGCCTCAGTTGCGGGGATGATAAAACTAAATAAAAAAGGAATTTTTAAAAAAAATGATAAGGTGGTGTGCATACTTACCGGCCATGGATTAAAAGACCCTCAAAGGGCGATTTCCTCAATTAAAAAGCCGGTTTTAGCAGACGCGAACATAACCTCTCTTAAAAAGGTGTTGGGATATTAATGAAAAATCAAAAGTCAAAAGCCAAAAGTCAAAATTTAGATAATGAAGTAAAATACATAATAATTGTAGGTGACGGAATGGCGGATTATCCGCAGGCTAAGCTTGGGAACAAGACCCTGCTTGAAGCGGCAAAAACACCTAATATGGATTTCCTCGCGAGGCAGGGACAGGTGGGATTAGTAAAAACCATTCCTGATAAAGTGCCGCCTGGAAGTGATGTCGCGAATTTAAATGTTTTGGGATATGAGCCGGCAAAATACTATACAGGCCGCGGGCCGCTGGAAGCCGCCAGCATGGGAATAAAATTAAAAAATAATGAGACCGCGTGGAGATGTAATCTTGTAAATATTGAGAACGGGACGATGAATGATTTTACTGCGGGGCATATCACTAACCAGGAGGCTAAAAAGTTAATAACTTTTATTAATAAAAATTTATCAAGTGATAAAATAAAATTTTACAACGGTGTCAGTTACCGTCATTTAATGGTAAGCAGTGATGTTCCCGATGGCATAAATTGTGTTCCTCCTCATGATATTACAGGGCAGCCTATAGAATTTTATCTTCCAAAAGGAAACGGTTCTGACCAAATTAAAAAGCTGATGTTTGCTTCAAGGGAATTTCTTCATAAACATAAAGTGAATATTGAAAGAAAAAAAACCGCTAAATTAGAGGCAAACATGATCTGGTTATGGGGGCAGGGCAAAAGTATTTCTTTCCCAAGCCTGAAAGACAGATTCGGTTTGACCGGAGGGGTGATAACGGCGGTTGATTTAATCAAGGGAATCGGCAAATTAATCGGGTTAAAGCCGTTAAAGGTTCCCGGTGTCACGGGTTTTATAGATACCGCCTATGAAGCTAAGGCTGATTTTGCCATAAAAGTTTTAAGAAGGAATAATTTTGTGTTTGTACATGTCGAATCGCCTGACGAGGCGGGTCATATGGGCGATCTTAATTTAAAAATGAAAGCGATAGAGGATTTTGACCAGAAGCTGGTGGGGACCATATTAAATAAAATCGGCGGGTTGGGAAAAGTCAGAATATTATTGCTCCCGGATCATTATACTCCTATCTCATTAAAAACACACAGCTCTGAACCAGTCCCTTTTGTTATTTACGGGCATGGAATTGAGCCTGATGAATTTGAAGTTTTTTCAGAAAGAGAAGCAAAAAAATCAGATTTTATAGTAAAAGATGGATGGAAATTGATTGAAATACTTGTAGGGGCGGGGCATACCTCGCCCCTACATTAGCACAGGGGGATACATGGCTCTTATTGTTCAAAAGTTCGGGGGAACATCGGTAGGTAACGCGGAAAGGATCAAACTGGTGGCTAAACGGGTTATCGCGGACAAGAAGAAAAATAACCGCGTTGTTGTGGTTGTTTCGGCCATGGGTGACACTACGGATGATTTAATAAACCTTGCTGAACAAATCACAAAAAATCCAAGTGAGAGAGAAATGGACATGCTTCTTTCAACCGGGGAACAAGTATCAATCGCTCTTTTGGCAATGGCTATTCATAACCAGGGTGTCGAAGCTATATCATTTACAGGCCCGCAGGTAGGAATAATTACCGACAATATCCACAGGAAAGCCAAAATAATAAGTATAAACGCTGATAGAATTCATAAAGAACTTGAAAAGAATAAAATTGTTATTGTCGCGGGGTTCCAGGGAATTGATGAAAATCAGGACATAACCACATTAGGGCGCGGGGGGTCGGATACAACTGCTGTTGCCCTTGCCGCCGCGCTGAAGGCGGACCTTTGCGAAATATATACCGATGTTGACGGCATATACACTGCTGACCCAAGGATAATCCCGAACGCGAAAAAATTTTCTTATATAACTTATGATGAAACGCTGGAACTGGCAAGCCTGGGCGCACAGGTCCTTCATTCACGTTCAGTGGAGATAGCAAAAAAATATAATATACCCTTAAGGGTCCGTTCAACTTTTTCAAAAGATAAGGGAACAATGCTTTTGTCTGAAGAAAAATATGGAAAGGAAAATAAAAATATGGAGAAGATTCTGGTAAGCGGTGTAGCATGCGATAAAAATGAAGCCAAGGTCTCAATTATCGATATACCTGACCGGCCCGGGATCGCGGCGCAAATTTTCGGGGAGCTGGCGGACGGGAATATTGTTGTGGATATGATTATCCAGAGTGCTGGAGAAGATGGTAAAAATGATATTTCTTTCACAGTCATGAAAGGCGATTTAGATAAGACACTTGAGATAATGGAAAATACCGCGAAAAAAATGAAAGCAAAAAAAGTCATCTATGATAAAAATATAGCAAAGGTTTCAGCGGTTGGAATCGGTATGCGCAGCCATTCAGGTGTCGCGGCAAGGATGTTCCGGATACTTGGTAACGCCGGCATAAATATCCAGATGATAAGCACTTCTGAAATAAAAATTTCATGTGTCGTAAGCCAGAAAGATGCCGATAAAGCGCTCCAGGTTATTCATAAAGAGTTCAATCTTGGAAAATAAATTAATATTCCCATCATTATGATAATTTTTTTCGCATAAAGTAATCCCCCCATGGTTCATTTAATTTGATATTATTAAGGAAAACCGTAATATGTCCGAAAATATAAGAGTGGATTTAATTGTCAAGGGCAGGGTGCAGGGTGTTTATTACAGGTCTTTTGCAGAAGAAATGGCACACCAGTATAACATTAGAGGTTACGCAAGAAATTTGCCGACAGGAGATGTGGAAATTGCCGCAGAAGGGAACAGGAACAATATTGAGTCTTTTATCAGTGAATTATGGAAAGGCCCTCCAATGGCCATAGTGAGGGATATTATTAAAAGTGAGGATAAATATAAAGAAGAATTTAAAGGGTTTTCAGTCAGATTTTAGTAAAAAAAAAGTATTCTTCTTTTATATATATTTATTGGCCGTTGTGTTATTGTTTTTAAATACCGGGTGCGGGAGCAGCAGCCGGTACTACCGGAAAGAAGCCGCGTCAAAAGATTATCATATTGTTAAAAAAGGCGATACGTTATATTCAATTGCGAGAAGATACAATATTCCGCCAAAAAGCCTTATACAGTATAACCGTATACAGAATCCCAAAAACATAGAGATAGGGCAAAAAATTTATCTGCCGTCCTGGAAAAAGTATAGTACCGCTTATAAAAAGAAAAAACCGTCGTACAGCAAAAAGAAAAATCCACCTCTGAAATTCATTTGGCCGGCACAGGGGCAGTTAACGTCAAAATTCGGTTTTAGATTCGGGATACCGCATAAGGGAATTGATATAGGGGCTCCTTACGGTACCAAGGTATTTGCCGCCTATGATGGTGAGGTGGCACTTGTCGAATCCCGTCCCCGCGGGCTTGGAAATGTAATAATTTTAAAGCACGAAAAAGATTTCATAACGGTTTACGGACATAATCACAAAATTTTAGTCAAGGAAAATCAAAAGGTCAAAAAGGGACAGGTCATCTCCCTGATGGGCAGTTCCGGCTGGTCCACGGGGCCCCATCTGCATTTTGAAATTCGATGCAACGGTGAGGCGATTAATCCGCTGGATTGCCTGCCGTAGATAAGGCAAATCATATGTTCTGGTTCCAGGTAAAAACAAAATCGGGTTATGTGAGGATTGAATATTTGATAAACACTATAATTGACATAAAGTTAAACACCTCCCCGCAGAAAAGAGACAAAAATTATAAGGTTTATAATAGATTAAAAAATGACTTGTTAAAATATTTCAGCGGGCGGAAAATAGATTTCAAAAGATATAAAATCAATATTGATGGTTTAACGGATTTCGAGAGAAATGTTTTGGAAAATACAAGGCTGATTCCATATGGAAACACGAAATCCTATTCACAAATAGCAAGTGAGGCAGGGAATCCCAGGGCCGGCAGGGCGGCAGGCAATGCCCTGAACAAAAACCCGGTACCGATTATTATACCGTGCCACCGGGTTATAAAAAAGACAGGGAAACCGGGAGGGTTTTCCGCCGGTGAAAAATGGAAGAAAATCCTGCTTTTATTAGAAAATCCTTGACATATTTTTGTTAATTACTTTATAATGAATTCAGGGTCCAAAAATATTTTATTTTTGGAGGGCATTCGGATAGTCGGGCCGCTATTCTGCGCATAATAAAAAACGCGGATTGAGGCCTTTTTATTTTGGAGGCGCAAACACCGCCGGGAAAATGAAATATGAACCCCGCCCTTCCTAAAGATAAAAATAGGAAGAACGGGGTAGAAAGGCTGATTAGTATTATATTAAAACTAAAAAATTAAATTAAGAAAGGAAGAGCGGGGTGAAAAGAATATTATTGTTTACACTGCCGATTTTAATCATTATAACCATTATTTTCGCGGCATTCGGGTTCCTGCAGGTCCGTTACGAAGAAGAAAAATTAACGGACGAACTAAAAAGGAAAGCGCGGGCGGTAGCTGAAAGCGTGGAATTGTCCGCCAAGCATATTTTAATTAACAAAGACCTGAAATCAGCGCATAAACTGGTTGAAAGTTTTCAAAAAAGAGAAAGGGTCCAGGGCTGCGTGATTTATGATGAAAAGGGGGAAATTTTTGCTATTACGGAAAAAATATTCGAGTGGAGAAATATCAATAAACCGGATTTAATTGATATAACGATAACAAAAAAATCAAAAGATAAATTAGATAAATCTAAAGAATATTCCATTTATAGTTATATTTTGCCTGTTTTAGGTGATGAACAAAACATTTTGGGATTTGTTGAAGTCATTTACGATACTTCATATATGTTTATAACATTAACACAATTATGGAAAAGGATAACCATCACATTAAGTATTTTACTGATATCAATAACCATTATTACTCTTTTGATTCAAAGGCAGATTTTTGTTTTACCTGTCCGCCGGGTTACAGACTGGCTTAAACATTTCCAGAAGGGTGAAATCGATAAATTAAGACCTTTTGAGGAAGAAGGCGAATTTGGAAAACTTATAAGTGAAGTGGAACAGGTTGCCCTGAGCCTGAGGGTCGCGCGCAAGGTCGTGACAGACGAGGCCAAAAAACGTTTAGAAAAAGAAGAGTTATGGACAGAAAAAAAATTAAGAGACCTTGTCCAGGCTAAACTTGGGGAAAACGCGTTATTTGTTGTTTCCAACAGGGAACCTTTTATGCATGTTTTTGATGAAACAATCGGGAGGGCAGTTTTAATCAGGCCCGCGAGCGGCGTGGTTACGGCTATTGACCCGGTTTTACGCGCCTGCGGCGGAACATGGATTGCCCACGGGGCCGGAAACGCGGATAGTAAATTTGTAAATTCCAAAAATAAATTAGGGGTCCCGCCTGAAGATATACGCTATATATTAAAAAGAGTCTGGCTTACAAAAGAAGAGGAAGACGGTTATTATTACGGCTTTTCAAATGAAGGTTTATGGCCGCTTTGCCATGTCACTCATACAAGGCCTATTTTCAGAGAGACCGATTGGAATATTTATAAAAAAGTAAACCGGAAATTCGCTGAAAATATTTTGGAAGAATTACCTTCGGAAAATCCGTTTGTATTTATACAGGACTACCATTTTACCCTTTTAGGGAAAATGATCAAAGAAAAACGTCCGGATGCCACTATCGCGTTGTTCTGGCATATACCATGGCCTAACCCGGAAGTTTTCGCGATATGTCCTTACCAGCAGGAAATATTGGACGGCATGCTTGGGTGCAACCTTATAGGTTTTCATCTGCAATCACATTGCAATAATTTTCTCGACACAGCAAACAGGTTGATCGAAAGCCGCGTCGATACTGAAAAATTCAGTGTCATCCGGAATAATATCGAAACCTTTATAAGGCCTTTCCCGATAAGCGTGGATTTTAAAAACAGCGATGTTGCCAAAAATGAAATTTCACAGATGGAAGAAATCAGGAACGAGTTGAATTTGAAAGATAAAATAATCGGTATTGGGGTCGACAGGATTGATTATACCAAAGGATTAATTGAAAAGATACTCGCTATAGACAGGTTTTTGGATAAAAATCCACAATACAAGAATAAATTTGTGTTTATCCAGATTGCGGCGCCAAGCCGGACACATATTAAACGTTATCATGATTTAATGGCGGAAATAGACGACCTTGTTGAAAAGAAAAACTGGAAACATTCAGACGGAAATTGGAAACCCATAATCTATTTGAAAAGGCACTTTTCCCCTGAAGAAATAAGGCCTTATTATATATTGTCCGATTTTTGCATTGTAAGTTCTTTGCACGACGGCATGAATCTTGTCGCGAAAGAATATATCGCGTCAAAAAGCGACATGAGCGGGGCGCTGATTTTAAGCCGTTTCGCGGGCGCGGCCAGGGAACTGGCCGACGCGGTCCAGATCAATCCTTACTCAATTGAAGAATTCTCGGAAGCGATAAAATACAGTTTGGAAATGCCCGCGGATGAGAAAACAAAACGGATGAAAAATATGCGCAAAATAGTAAGTGAAAATAATATTTATAAATGGGCGGGAAACATTATTACGGATTTAACGGCCCTAGGTAAAAGTTGAGTGATGAAATATTTATTCCACAAGTTGGATTATATTAAAAAAATATCGGAAGGAAAATATCTATTGATGTTTTTTGATTTTGACGGGACGCTTGCGCCTATCGCCGGGACCCCGGATAAAGCGTTCATCCCGAAAATCACAAAGGAATTACTGGGAAAATTATCGCGAGCACCCGGCTGTAAAATTGTTGTTATAAGCGGCAGGAAAATCAAAGATTTGAAAAACAAAATAAAAGTAAAGGGTATTGTTTATTCGGGTAATCACGGTTTTGAAATAAGCGGCGGAGGGCTTAAACGCAAAATCCCGCTTTCGCGGAAATATAAAAAAGTCCTTGGGAAAATTAGAAATGATGTTGAGCGGAATTTATCAAAAATAAAAGGGATATTGTTAGAAGATAAGAAATATTCTTTAAGTATACATTACCGGCTTGTAAATAAAAAACATATCCCTCTGGTAAAAAATATAATTTCCGATATTGCCTCGGGTTACCAGGTCAAAAATGAAATAAAATTGAGATGCGGCAAGAAAGTATTTGAAATAGTACCTCCAATTGAATGGGATAAAGGAAAAGCCGTATCGTGGATCTTGAAAAAACAGGGATATTTTTTAAAAAATAAAACCATCTTGCCGTTTTATTTTGGTGATGATAATACCGATGAAGACGCGTTTGACGCGTTGAAGGATAAAGGCATAACGGTATTTATCGGAGATCCCGGGTTTTCAAAAGCGGAATATTATTTGAAAAATACCGTGGAAGTAAGGAAAATACTTAAACATATTTTGGAAACAATGAGGAACAAATAAATGCCCGAATTGAAAAACGCCAAAGATCCGTTCAGATTTTACACGAGGCTGCATTTGACCGAATTGACCGGATTGAAAGCCGCCAATCTGGAACAGATGGCTGAACTGGTTAAACATGTGCCGGGTTCTTCCATTTATCACCACACACACAGGTTTTTGCAGCAGCATCAATATTTGTCCCCGGAACCGCCGAATGATTTCGCTTACTGGGTCACGGAAATATTAGGGGATGACGACCTTGGAGAAAGGCTCGCGAGTATTGATACGGTACAATTTTCAACCATCCGTTCACTGCGTGAAAAAATCATATATGTCATGGAAGATTATATAAAAAATAATCCCTCCGTGAGAAACAGGTTCGCGGACGCGAATGAGGAATTCCATTTTATTAAATCAATAAGTTTTATTCTGCCTACCAATTATTTTGCGTATAATTTGAGGGAATTCGCTGATATTTTAGGAAAGATAACAATCGATTCCATATATTTTCATATTTTCGAAGCGCGTTTAAGGCTTGAAAAGGGTGTAAATGATTTTTCAAACTGGGTGGAAAACGCCATAGGGGACAAAAAACTGGCGGGAAAAATTTCAAAGCTTGATCCTTACACCTATACACTGGAGGCTTTGAGGAAAAAACTAATTGAAATAGTGGAAAAAAAGGCGGAATTGTAAGATGACGAAAATAGAAGACTATATATCAATTGTAGGCCAGCCTGTTATAGATGACCTGAAACTTATTGCGGAAAAATTGAAAGGTAAGTCTGTCCAGCACATTAATTCCACTTCGGTGGGAGGAGGCGTGGCTGAGATATTGAATAAAATGGTCCCCTTGATGAAGGGACTTGCCATCAACACAAGATGGGATGTGATTAAAGGAGGCGAAAAGTATTTTGACGTGACAAAAAAATTCCATAATGCGCTGCACGGCAAACAAGAGGTTATTAGCGAGGATGATTTTGATATATTTATGGAGACATCCCGGAAAAATATGGAGGAAATCACAAAATACAGTGATATAGTTTTTATACATGACCCTCAGCCGGTAACTTTGGTAAATAAAAAATCCGGCAACAAATGGATTTGGCGGTGCCATATTGATGTGTCTAACCCCGATAGAAAAGTATGGGATTTTTTGATGAATTATATAATCAAATATGACGCTGTTGTTTTTTCCTCACCCGGTTTTTCAAAGCAAAAATTCCCGGTAAGGCAATTTTTGATTTCTCCTTCCATTGATCCTTTAAGTGATAAAAATAAAGAACTGCCTGAGGAAGTCATTGACTCAGTATTGAGAAAATACGGTATCGCAAAAGATAAGCCTATTATCACGCAGATTTCACGTTTTGACCGTTTAAAAGACCCTGTAGGGGTCATAGACGCATATCTGAAAGTAAAAAAATATATAGATTGTAAGCTTGTTCTTGCCGGGGGTACCGCCGCTGATGATCCAGAGGGAATAAAAGTTTTTGAGGAGGTAAAAGAAAAGGCGGAAAAGGATAAAGATATACATATTTTATTATTGTCTCACAACGACATAGAGGTTAACGCTTTGCAGAGAGCGTCAACAATTATTGTCCAAAAGTCTATTAAAGAAGGTTTTGGCTTGACTGTTGCCGAGGCGCTCTGGAAATCAAAGCCTGTTGTTGCCTCTAATGTGGGCGGCATCCCCCTGCAAATAGCGCACAAACATTCCGGCATGCTTTGCCATTCCATTGATGGTGCCGCGTTTGCCATTAAACAGCTTTTAAACAACCCTGAATACGCGAAAAAATTGGGGGAAAACGGCAGGGAACACATAAGGAATAATTATTTGATCACAAGGCATTTAAAGGATTATTTGTTATTATTTCTTTCATTGTTTCATAATGAAGATATCGTTTATATGTAGAGATACTCTAATAAGCAAGTAAAAGAAAAGGTGGAAATTATGAATAAAGTTTATCCTAAAGAATTAGTACAGTTTATTATCCCTTTCGCAATTGTTTTAACCAGTTTGGTTATAGGGTATATTTCAAGAAAAATCCTGTTTAACAGGCTTATTCATTTCGCCAAAAACACTAAAACTTATCTGGATGATATTATTATTTCTGCCATAAAGGGTCCTTTTATAATCTGGTGTTTGATGATAGGCATATATTTTGCCCTGCAATTATCTGAGCTTTCAGCAAATTACGTTAATATTGCGGGGAAAATATTACTTGTTCTCGGCATTGCTTCCGTGACGATTGTTTTGGCAAATATCAGCAGGAATTTTATCAAAACGTATTCAGGAAAAGTTGAAGCCGCATTGCCTGTTACCAGCCTTACACAAAATATTGCGCGAATAATAATATTCGGAATAGGTGTATTACTAATATTAAACATCCTCGGTATTTCCATAACTCCCTTTCTGGCAACACTGGGAGTAGGCGGTTTGGCGGTTGCATTGGCGTTGCAGGACACACTATCAAATTTTTTTGCGGGATTTTATATAATTGCAGCAAAACAAATCAGGATCGGTGATTACATTAAGCTTGAATCAGGCGAGGAAGGGTATGTTACTGATATAAACTGGAGAATTACAAAAATCAGAATGCTTCCCAATAATGTTGTTCTTATACCAAACGAAAAACTGACAAAATCCATTATTACAAATTACTATTTGCCGGATAAAGAAATGGCTGTTTTAATAAATTTGGGAGTTCATTACAAAAGCGATCTCAAAAAAGTGGAAAAAATTACCTGTGAAGCAGCAAAGGAAATAATGAAAGAAATCCCCGGGGGAGTCCCCGGTTTTGAACCATTCATTCGTTATCATACATTTGGAAATTCAAGTGTAGATTTTACTGTAATTCTAAGAGCAAAGGAATTTGTAGACCAGTATTTAATAAAACATGAATTTGTAAAAAAACTACATGAAAGATATAAAAAGGAAGGTATAGTAATTCCATATCCGATTCGGGCAATAAATTCAGAACAGGAAAAAGGCATTTAACATTTGCATTTTATATTCTTATATTCTTATATTCTAATAGCAAATCATATGTTTAAAAGTAAATTAAAAGTCGGGTTAGCTTTGGGGGGCGGTGGAGTAAGAGGTTTATCCCATTTGGGTGTGCTTAAAGTTTTACATAAAGAAAAATTTCCCATAGATTTAATCGTTGGTTCAAGCATGGGGGCAATCGTAGGCGCTGCATATTGTCTATATAAAGATATTGATTATATCGAAGAAAAATTGAAAATAGTAATAAACTCTAATGAGATAAAAGATTTAATGCATTTTTCTGCGGGCTCAGAATCTAAAAGAAAAAAAATAATAATAGGTAAATTTATAAGTTTTGTCAATAAAATATATGAATGGAATTTAAGAGGAATTAAGAAATGGCTTATTGACTCAGATACTTTAGTAAATCTGATTAAAACATTAATCCCACCAGAAAAAGATTTTAATGATACAAAAATCCCTTTTGCCTGTGTTGCTACAGATTTATTTAGCGGAGAAAGCATATTATTAAAAAAGGGGAATATTTTAAAGTCAGTATTAGCATCATCTTCAATTCCCGGTATCTTCCCGCCTGTAAAAATAGATGGAAAATTTTTAGTGGATGGAGGCGTTTTGAGCCTTGTTCCTGTTATAGAGGCAAGAAAATTTGGTTCTGATTTTGTTGTTGGTGTGGACGTAGAAGGTTTGAACCGCAGAGAAATATTAAAAAATGGAGTAGATATTATTTTCCAGATTGACTATATCAGGGCACATTGGATCAATAAAAAAAATATAGCTCAGTGTGATTTTTTAATCAACCCCCAGGTTTCTAACATGAATTGGGCAGATTTCTCAATGGCAGATTATTGTATCGTTAAAGGAGAAGAAGCGATAAAAGAAAAATTTTCTAATTTAAAGGAAAGATTAAATAAAAATAAATTAAAGATATATATCAAAAAATTATTAAATATTAAATAAAAAAACGGTTGGTAATAATGACAATTTATACAATTCTTATAATTTTAAGCGGGCTTGTAATATTTTCTTATTTGTTTGATTTGTTTGCAAAACAAACGAAATTTCCATCAGTAGTACTTCTGCTTCTATTAGGTATTGCAGGACAGACAATAGTTGATTATTTTGGAATTAAAACTTTTGACTTTTCAGTAATCCTTCCAACAGTAGGAACGATAGGTTTAATATTAATCGTTTTTGAAGGAACGTTAGAGTTAAAGTATAATTCAACAAAAAATAAATTAATCAAAGCAACTTTTTACTCAGCATTTTTTATATTAATAATGACAGTTTTTACAATTGCTATAATTATTATGCTGATTACAGGGTCGCCATTTTATATATGCATTGTAAACTCAATTCCATTAAGTATTATTAGTTCAGCTATTGCCATACCGTCAGCTGCAAATATCGAACCGCAAAAAAAAGAGTTTGTAGTATACGAATCATCTTTCTCGGATATACTCGGTATAATTATTTTTGATTTTATCTTGTATAACAACATATTTAATTCTAATGCATTTATAAAGTTGGGGATTGATATTTTAACCATTATAGTTATATCTGCATTATTTTGCCTTATCTTGCTTTTTCTCATTGGGCGAATTGTTCATCCTGTTAAATTCTTTTTGATTATTTCAATTCTCATACTATCTTTTGCGGTAGGAAAACAGTTGCATTTATCTTCCCTGATTATTATACTTGCATTTGGACTATTTCTTAATAACGCTGGCCAGATAAATTTTCCTTTTTTTAAGGACCATTTTCTCTATTCCAATTATTCAAATGATTTATATCAGTTATCTCAATTTTCCGCTGAAAGTGCCTTTCTTGTCAGAACGTTCTTTTTTAGTTTATTTGGTTTCACAATAAATATTAAGGAACTTAAAGAATTAGCTGTTTTAATATATGGTTGTTTAATACTTTTTGCTATATATACAATCCGTTTTATATATTTAAAATTTATAACCAAAACTGATATTATACCTGAACTATTCATTGCTCCCCGGGGACTTATAAGTATATTGTTGTATTTTAGTATACCTGATAATTTTAAAATTCCGGTAGTTAATCAGGGACTTTTAGTTTTAATTGTTCTTATCACAAGTCTAATAATGGCAGGTGGAATTATACGGGCAAAAAAGGACATAATACACGAAGCATGAACATTTAGCTAAAATTATTATGGCAAATAATAATAGAAATAATATCAAAAAATCGGCACATTTAAAGGCGTTATTCTGCCAAGTATATTAACCATATTTGGCAAAATATATCTGTATAAGAAAAATAAGTATATGTTCCTCACTTAAGTATTGCATGTAAGTCTCCGCCTCGCCTTATAAATTCTTGTATTCTATATTATTTTTTCCTTTATTTTTAACCTTATACATAAGTGTATCGGCTTGATGTATTAAATCATCTACATCTACCGGCTTATCAGTTGTAATAACACCGATGCTTAGTGTAACATCCCAATGGTTATCCATAAATATTGGTATAATTCTATCCTGTATCCTTTTTACAAATAATGAAGTCTCTGATCCATTATTTTTCGGTAATAAAATCGCAAATTCGTCACCGCCCATCCTTCCAAATGCGTCAGTAGTTCTTATCATATTTTTTACTTCACTGCAAAATATTTTCAATAGATCATCACCGGTTTTGTGGCCAAAAGTGTCATTAATATTTTTAAAATTATCCAGGTCTATAAATACAAGTGATAAAATACTATTTTCGCGTTTGGCTTTTTCAATTTCATAAGTTAACATATTATAAAACGCCCTGCGATTCATAATGCCTGTTAAAGAATCCGTTTGCGCAAGTTTTTCATTATCCAGAAAAATTCTTCTGGAATTATTTATTATAAAATACTGAATACCAATAAAAAATATTTTAATAATAACGTTGAAAATATTATTTATATTATGATCCCCAATGCTATTTATGTATGCAATAGACCAAAACAAAATTGCTAACAATGAAAAGAAAATACCTGTTTTAGAGCCAAGATACCAAACACTAAAATAAATTATTATAATATAAGGCAAAAGCAATCGAATTTCATCGTTAGTTAAGTATATATCAAATAAAAATACTGCGATTGATATTACCAAAAGTATAATAAATAATATAATTTGTTTTATTTTGCTAAGCTTCAACATAAAAAACCTCAAGTGATAGAAAGGCATTTATAACATAAAAACCGAACCATAATGAAAATCATAAAATTATTGACATCCATTTTCCCCTATGATTAAATATTTTAAAATAATTTCAATTTTACTATAGAGTTACGAATAAGTCTATTAAGGCAACGATTGCCCCGATATTTTTATCAAAGATTGTCAAAGAGAATGAGCTTAGGAAGGAATAAAAAGCCGGATCACTAATTCATTTTTAACCTCAATAAAAATATTGACAAATTGTTTTTTTAATGTTATAGTGCAAATATAAGTAAACGTTTACTTACTTATAAACTTATGGAAGCAAATAGATATACATCAAAACAGCACGAAATAGCGGAATGCGCGCGGCGGATTATTGTAACACAGGGTATTGAACGGCTCACTATCCGTGAAATAGCGAAAGAACTTAAGTTGACAGACGGGGCTTTATACAGGCATTTTAAAAGCAAAAAAGAAATAATTAATTTATTAATAGAGGATATTGAAAATACACTGTTAAATATAATCGAAACTGCGGCTAAAAAAGTGAATAATCCTCAGGTTAAATTAATAAATATTTTTTTGTATCACCTTTCTTACGCAGAGCAAAGAAGGGGTGTGTCTTTTATTGTCATAAACGAGACTTTTAATTTACATAATAAAACCCTACAAAAAAAAATGTTCAAAATTGTTGATAAATATTTAAAAAAAATAGAAGAGATTCTCATTGATGGAGTTTTGTCAGGAAAGTTCAGAAAAGATATAGATACCGTCTCTGCAAGCATAGTTTTTTTTGGTATGGTGCAGTCTCTTGTTACAATATGGGCTTTAAACGGTTATAAATATTCGCTGAGGGGAAAACATATTAAAAATTGTTTTGATATATATATAAAAGGAATAATTGCATAAGGGGCCGAGATGGTTGAAGGATTTGCATCCACTTTTGGAAAAATATCAAGCATACATACAAATGTGTTATTTTTACTTGGTTTAATATTATTTGCGGGGGCAATAGGAGGAAAAATATTTCAAAAACTGAAAATCCCCCAGGTCGTCGGTTATATCATTGCCGGTATTATATTCGGACGGTCAGGATTAAATATCATCAACAAGAATATAATCGAAGCGTTAATACCATTTAATTATTTTGCTCTGGGGCTGATAGGCTTTATGATCGGCGGGGAGCTTAAAAAAGAAGTTTTTCAGCGCTATGGCAGGCACCTTATAATTATATTATTAGCGGAAGGGCTTGCCGCGTTTATTATTGTTTTTATTCTTGTGGGTTTATTGGGGAATTTAGTCCTTGGCGGGGGTGTTTACTATTGGGCTCTCGGTTTATTGTTAGGAGCAATTGCTTCTGCCACAGCGCCGGCGGCAACTACCGATGTGCTTTGGGAATATAAGACGAAGGGCCCGCTGACAACAACTATTTTAGGTATTGTTGCATTAGATGACGGATTAGCTTTGCTTTTATTCGCATTCGCGTCCAGTATTGCCCCGGGTATGCTTGGAACACGTTCTTCTATTTACTCAGCAATTAGCAAACCTGTTTATGAAATCGTGTTAGGTATTTTAGTCGGGATTATATTCGGCTTTATTCTTATAAAAATACTTAGAAAATACGCGGAAAAAGAGAAAATACTTGTTTTTTCTTTATGCAGTATCCTTTTTGCTCTCGGAGCGGCGTTGATAATGGAAATTGATATGCTTTTGGCAGCGATGACAATGGGTATTGTGTTAGTAAATTATGAACCGCGGTTAAGCAAGGATGTATTCAATTTGACATTTGGGTTTGCGACGCCATTTTATATATTATTCTTTTTTCTTGTAGGCGCAAAATTTGATTTACAGGTAACATCCTTGAGTGTCCTATTTATCGCGATTATTTATGTTTTAGGCAGGACTTTTGGCAAAATGGCAGGTGCTTATTTGGGAGCAAAGTATTCAGACGCACCGGCAACTGTTATGAAATATCTTCCGTATTGTCTTTTTAGCCAGGCGGGTGTAGCCATTGGCCTTTCTATTCTTGCTTCACAAATTTTTCCCGGCCAAATAGGGGATTCTATTATTGTTATAATTACGCTTACCACCTTTGTAGTACAATTATTAGGTCCGCCTTGCGTTAAATATGCTGTTGTTAAAGCACAGGAAGATGGCTTGAATATAACAGAGGATGATATACTCAGAAAAACCACTATTGGCCAGATTGTAGATAAAAATCCACCTTTTATAAATGAAAATATTCAATTAAAAGAGATACTTAAAATATTCAGTAACAGCAATTACCACAATTATCCGGTTGTGGATACTGACAGAAAATTGAAAGGGGTTATAACGTTGGATAGTATAAGGCAATCATATGCCCACGCAGAAGCTGGTAACATTATTCTTGCTCATGATATTATGGAACCTGTTATATCCAAAAAAATATTTCCTGATTCTTCTCTAAAAGAAGCTGAAGAAATTATGGAAAAATATGGCATTGATTATTTGTCTATTGCCGATGAAAAGTCGGTTTTATCAGGATTTATTGAAAAAAGGGAGATAGAAAGCTTTGTATCTGTAAAATTGATTGAAGTTGAACAAAAAATTGCTTCAATGACGTGATTTATTTATGATTTTGTCAAAAATATTAAAAGAATAAATGTAAAAGCCGATAAAGTATATAAATAATTGTAGGGTTCAGAAATAGCTAAATTTCTGAAGGATTTGGACTGGTCGGGCCGCCATTCTGTAGTAAGTACAGTGTGGCGGTTTTTTTATTTGTATATTAATCAAATAGAAAGGGCAATTATATGAAAAACAAAAGTAATAATACATCATCAACCGGTTTTCTTATCAGGCTTTACTGGATGATAATTGGCAATTTCACTACTATTCTTTTAGCTGTGCAAATTGCTGCTAATAATCCTAAATCAATTATGTTGTTTAATGTATTTTATTTGCTAAATACCATATGCCTTGTTATTTTGCGATATATAGATATTCGGTATTTAAACGGTTTAACCATAGAAAGTGAACCTGCAACCATAAAAGATTGGAAGAAGTATTCAGTTAAACTTATTATATTTTCATTGGTTTTATGGATAATTGTTTATTTTACAAAAGGATATATGTCTACATATTTGGGAACAAATAAATAATTATTTGAGGGGTCGGGGTGTTTCGACCACTCATCCTGAGGAACGAAGTGACGAAGGATCTAAAAATATACAAGAGACCCTCCGCGTTGCTCAGGGTGAACAGTCGGGAAAACTCCCCGACTGCTCATATAATTTTAAGGAGATGATACGATAAATTAAAAGTCAAAAGTGTTAGGTGAAAACTCTGGATTATAGGTAAAATAAACCATAGTCTGGAGTAGATAGGTTATAGGTTGAATTTGATTCTGGGGCTTAATT
>JBFMCF010000059.1 GCA_040754625.1 bacterium
TTACCAGGATAAACTGTTCATAGCTTGTAAGTTGTTTCACGAAAGCTCCTCCTTTTTCCAAAGATTTCTCTCTGGAGGAGCTTTTCGTCTTCTTCGGGCTATATATTAAAGGATTTCAACAGAACCTTTACGAATAACTTTAAAAAACCCAATAATAAACTCTCATGAAATTCATAAACCAGCCCGGCCTGTTTTAAATCCGCCTTCCCGGATAAAACAGGCAATTGTTCAGTATAAAAAACCGCAAACGATATTATTACGAATATCAGCGCTTTAATCTTCGGCTTGTATTTCCTGTATTTTAAATTATGTGTATTTTCATCTTCTTTATGCTGATAATTTTCCGGCTTTTCTTTACGAATTTCTTTTATCTCAATACTGACAATTATACCTATCAGAACCAATCCCAGCCAGTTTAAATAATACGCCACCGGTATTTCAGTTTCCAGAATTAACGCCAGACTCGTCTCTATCATCTGTTATTTCCCAAGTGCCGGAACACTAAAAGTATTCCGCTGTGATTTTTTCAACAATATGCAGGGGGAATTTTGGAAATGCTCCAAAAAATATTATACAAAATGTCAAAATCAAAATAGGAATCATCATCCAGAGATTTTCCCCCTTTATTTCCTTTGACATTGCCTCGCTTAAGTTTATTTCTTCAATTTGTTTATATCCAAACCAACCCCCGATTATAATAGGAGAATAGTAAACAAGATTTAATAAACTACTGACTAATAAAACCAGGAGAGAAATAACACCTGTGCCTGTATGAAAAATACCGAGTTTCTCAGCCTCCAGTGCCCCGAGCGCAAGAAACCATTTACTGACAAATCCGTTAAAAGGCGGGAGTCCGATTATTGAAAGAGCGGAAATAGTAAAACATAAAGTTGTCAGAGGCATTTTTCTTCCTATCCCGGCCAAATCGGGAATATTGCGCATGCCCGTATTATGGATAAAGAGTCCTGCACAAAGAAATAGATTGCTTTTAATAAGGGCATGATTGAAAATATGCAGGAATGCCCCGGTTAACCCCGAAGGAGAAAGTAAAACCGCTCCCATAATGATATATCCAATCTGGGCAATACTGGAATAGGCGAGCATTCTTTTAATATCAATCTGGGTTAAAGCTACTGCTGAACCGAATAAAATAGTCATTAATGCCAAAATTAAAATGTTGCTCATCAATATAGTATGAAAATTGCCTAAAACTTCTTCTCCGATAATATTATAGATAATCTTGATAATTCCATAAGCGCCTGCTTTTATCATTACTCCTGAAAGAAGGGCTGATGACGGTGTGGGTGCGACCGGGTGAGCGGATGGCAGCCATATATGGAACGGGAAAAGTCCGGCTTTAATGCCAAAACCGATAATAAATCCCCAAAAAATATAAGGGAATGAGGGATGATTTTTTAAACCGACACCAATCAATGAAAGATCTCCCGTTCCCGCAAAATTATAAGTGGCAATAATAACAAGCAGGAGGGACATCCCTCCTATAATGCCGCAGAAAATATAAAGGAGCCCCGCCTTTAAAGAAGAAGGTGTTTGTGTGTGGAATATCAAGACGGAAGATGCAACTGTCAAAAGTTCAAAAAAGATGTATAATGTAAACAAGTTACCGCTAAAGACTATTCCAAGCATTCCGCTTAATGAAAGGAGAGAAAAAACATCATATCTGCCGATGGCTTCATCTTCTTTTTGATATTCAACTGCGTAGATACTCGATAAAGTCCAGATAAAACTGGAAATAATTCCCATAAAGTAATTGAGGTTATCTACACTAAACTTGAGTTCGATATCCAATCCGCTGAACAGCGAAAGCTCTATAATATGCCCGCCGAAAACGTACGGATAAAGAGGCATTATAAGGAAAAAATCCAGAGCACAAATAACAGCCGTAATATAATGAGTTACCCGCTTTGGGAGAAAAGGCGCTGAAATAAAACAAACCGCAGGGGAAAGTATCGCTATTAATGGAATATAATTAATTAACATAGTTTTTTCCCGCCCAGGGGAGGCCTCATTTTAACATCAATAACTCTGCCGCCGCCTTATGCGACAAAACGTAAGGCAGTGAGCCTATAAATCCGAATGTAAATGACAAAATTGTAACCACAACCAAAGGCAGCAGCATATTTAACGGGGCTTCCAGGCCCCCTTTTTCCTGCAATAGTGTTTTTTCCGCCAGTGCTGTAATTTCTTCCCTAACGCCAAAATAGGCATAAAGTATCGGCGGGAGAAAATAAGCAAGTTCTATAACCGTATTAATTAAAAAGACTATGGCAAGAACCGGTTCATTAATTAAAAGATGCCCCTTAACCAGGTTCCACTTGCTTATCCATCCTGCCATAGGCGGAAGCCCGACAATGCCAAGTGCGCCAATTACAAAACAGGCCATAGTGACAGGCATTTCTTTTGAGATTTCTGATAATTGCGAAATCCTGGTTTTTCCTTTAAAAGTGATAATCATTCCTACAGCGTAAAATAAACTGATTTTCATAATTGAATGGTACATAATATGAACCAATCCGCCTGTAAGTGTGTAATAATTAAGTGATGCCGCACCGAGAACAACATAACCGAGCTGGTTAATAGTCGAATAGGCTAAAAGTTTTTTCAATTGCCGCTGTCTTAATGCAATGACAGCCGCACCTAAAATAGTAACCACACAGCCAAGCGCAAGCACAGTATTTAAATGCAGTTTAAGGAATAAGTCTTTACCGAATATATCATAAATCATTCTGATAAGCCCGTAAGTGCCGACATTAACAACCGCCACGGCATGAAGCAGGGCGCTGATTGGAGTCGGCGCAACCATGGCCCGGGGAAGCCATGCATGTAATGGAACAAGCGCACCTTTAACGCCAAAACCGGCTGTAAATAGAATAAAAAGGAGATAAAGCACTGCTTTATTCTGTCCGGCTAAACCCGGAATTCCGCCTGGAGTAAATTCAATCTGCCCGGCCGTCAGGCTATGGGTAATAAAACAACCAAAAAGAATCATTGCCCCGCCGGATAATGTATATACCAGATACATTATTCCTGACCTTGACGCTTCTTCTGTTTCTTCATGGATAACCAATGGGAATACACTTATTGTCAATAATTCATAAAACACAAAAAGGGTAAAAAGATCCGCCGCAAATATTATCCCTATAGCAGCGCCTTCACAAAATGATAAGGATGTGTAATAACGTCTTAAACTATGGCTTTTTCCCATATAACCGATAGAATATGAGTTGGTAAATATCCATAAAAAAGTCACCACCATAGCAAGAAGAATAGAAAATACATCAACCTTAAAGCCTAAATTAAAAAAGGTTGTTTGTAGAAGGATAAACGGCGGAAGGCTTTGTTTCAAAACCAGAGGCATAATGAAAACAACCACTGCAAAATCAAATATGCTGGCGATAAACAGAAAAATATAACGCAGTGTGTATCTTTTTTCACCGCAAAGGAATATCAAAAATGAAATTATAATAGGGACAATTACCGGCAAAAAAATAAGCATATTTTATACCTTTGCAGGGGCGAGGTAATCTCGCCCCTACCTCCATAAAAACTCCACACCCGGGCTTATAATCTTCAAAAGAAGATCCGAACCGAACCCGAAAAATAATACGGCAAATGCAAGAATTACAATTGGGATATAGATACTTTTCGGCAATTCCTCCCTGTCAGTATCCGTTTCCGGGACGGATGATGTTCCCCCTGTAAAAAAGTACATCTTCCCGACGACCCGAAAATAGTAAATTGCATTTAGTAAACTCCCCAACAGAAAGATTACGGAAACCGGCAAAAGTCCAGCCTTTATAGTTGAAATTCCAAGTATCCACTTGCTGAAAAATCCGCTCATCGGAGGAATTCCAACCATCCCTAAACTTGCCGCTGTAAAGCAGGCACATGTAGCAGGCATTTTGAAGCCAAGGCCTGTTAATTCATTTATCTCTGTAAGTTTTGTCTTATAAATAATCGCTCCTGCTGATAAAAATAGGGCTGATTTCATTATAGAATGATTAAAAAGATGAAGTACTGCTCCTGTTAAACCATCTTTGCTGAAAAAGCCTATTCCAATCAAAATATAACCCATTTGAGAAATTGTTGAAAAGGCGAGCATTCTTTTCAGATTTTTCTGGCCTATGGCGAATATTGAACCGGCAATAGATGTAACCCCGCCGATAAATAAAATAAGAACAGGAAACATATCTCCGTATAAACCGTTCTGAATTTTGAACACGGAAAAGTAAAAACGAATAATTAAGAATATCCCGGTAACTTTTACGACTAATCCGGAAAGCATAGCACTGATGGAGGAAGGGGCTTTTGAATGTGCGTCCGGCAGCCATGCATGTACCGGAACAAAAGCGCTCTTTATACAAAAGCCGACGGTAAATAATCCGAGTGCGGCAAATATTAAATAACGATAGGATGATAAAAATGCGCCCGGTTCGGATTGTAAAATTCTTTGGACCTGGATTGAGGCGTAGGCCATATTCAGTGTGCCTGTTGCGCTGTATAAAAGCCCTATTCCAAAGACAATAAAAATACTTGCCAGGGCACTTATTAGTAAATATTTAAATGCCGCCTCAATTGCCTCTGATTCTCCGTTAATAGAAACCAGGGCATAGGAACTTAGGCTTGCAACCTCATAAAAAACATAGAAATTAAAAATATCTCCCGTGAGGCAGACTCCCGACATGCCTGCTGTCATCAAAAGAAATAATGTCCAATAAAGCCCCCTTTTTTCCGCTATTATATAATTTAAAATATATTTTGATGAATAAATTGCAACTAAAAATGAGATAAAATTTACGAGAACCAGGATAAACCCGCCGATAATATCGGTCTGTATAACAATACCAATCGGTTCCCCTGTAGGAAGGGCTGTTTTTCCGCTCCACGAAAAACCAACAAAATATTCAAAAACTTTTAAAGGAGAAACATAAATCCCATAAAGAAGGATACAGGAATACACAAAACTAAAAAAGGTCACGGATAATGCCAGCGGTTCAACCAATTTTTTAAACCAGCGGTCAAAAATCGGCGACAGGAAGGCTCCTGATATAAGGATGACCGGAATTAGAACCTGTAAATGAGAGCCCATAGTCGCTTTGCTCCAGTTAAAAGTGTAAAGTTAAAATAAAAAATCTTTAACTTTTTAACCTCTTAATTTCTTTATCTTTGATGTATCAAGTGTCCCGTAATGTTCATACAATTTTACTGCCAGTGACAAGGCAAAGGCCGTTACACTTACACTTACTACAATCGCTGTAAGTATTAATCCTGTCGGAATCGGATTGATCATAACTTCTTTGCCTGTTTTTACATCAGCAATATTCATAATAACAGGAGATCTTCCCCAATATTTAATATTTTCTCCAAATCTGGCATCTCCCAGCGCAATAAAAAAAAGATAAACAGACGTTTCAATAATATTCAACCCGATAAGTTTTTTAATTAGATTTGTCTTTGTTGCAACACCATAAAGGCCGATACAAAAAAGAATAATGGCAAAAATAAAGTCTACATTGGCAATGATTTTTGTCAACATGAAACCTCTTCTTTTTCTTCATACTTAAAGGCAAAAAATAAACGGATCATCGTGCTTGACACATTCATTCCGATACCGATATTGATTCCAAAAAGCGTTCCTGCGCTTAATAAAACCCCCGGCTGTCCTATTGGAGGGATGCCGGCAACCTTGTTCGCCAGAAAATTATAACCGAAAATTATTCCCAGAAGCCCTATGGCCGCGTAGATACTTGTTCCCAGGCTATTGGTTACTTTTATAACATCTTCCGGGACATAATGTAAGGCCTTTTCCCGTCCGAAAACTATTGCATATATAATAAATCCCGCGCCGATCACAACCCCGCCCTGGAAGCCGCCGCCCGCTGAAAGATGCCCGTGTAAGATAATATAAATCCCAAACAATAAAATAAAAGGCACCATCCTTCTCGAGATATCCGATACATTTATGCTTAGTTTCCGGTATTCGCTTATACTAAATCCTTTTCCCGAATCAAAACCCAAAACGGACAGAACGCATATTATGGCGGTAAAAAGCACTGTAGCCTCGTACAACGTGTCATAACCCCGGTAATCCAATATCATCGCACAAATGGCGCTCATCGCGTTGGAGTCGGAAACGGCATTTTTATTATAATAAAGGGCCGCTGATTGTCCTGTTTTGGGAATGTTTTCAACGGCAGTTTGCGGATTAATATATCCCGCGTAACTCGGAAGCCTTGGGTCACCCACAGGCGAAAGATGCAACACTACTATAATCATAAAAAAACCAAACAGGATAAAACACGCAGGGACAAGCATCTTTTTCATTTATCCTCCTTTCGTGTGGTCTTTGCCAGGGCGGAAATAAAAAGTATGGTTGTAACTCCCGCACCTACCGCGGCTTCAGTCATGGCTACATCAGCCGAACGAAGTATCAGGTAAGTTACGCACATGCAGAAACTATAGGCGCTGTATACTATCACAGAGGCAAACAAATCTTTCAGGATTATAGCGGCCAGCGCCGTTACTACCAGAAAAATCAGGATAATTATATGAGATATCATGACCATGTCCATAGTCGCTTTGCTCCAGTAATTAAGTTTGTAAAGTTATAATGTTTTAAAGTTACTATTTTTTATTTTATGAACTTTACAACTTTCAACTTTATAACTCCTTCTCTTTCTTCTCTGATAAATAACTCTCTGTTGTTCCGTCCGTAAAAGGCATCTTTTTGTAAAAAGATACCCGCAATATCGCGTGAATGACTATGGGATTGGAAAAAAGCATAAAAAACAGGATAAGCAGAATTTTTAAGCTCTGGATTGGATTTATCGTAATCCAATAAAGCCAGACACCGGATAATGTAAGGAGAAAACCGGGACTGTCGCCCTTTCCGGAAACATGCCCACGGTTGTAAAGATCAGGCATCCTGATTACGCCAATTGTTGCAGTGATAAAAAAGAAAAGACCCGAAAAAATTAAAATAGATGCCAGAATCCGGCAAAATGTCTCAAAAAATCCCAATATCATTTTTCCATCTCCATATATTTAACTATGGCAATGCTCGTAATAAATGCAAGCATTGCATATAAAAGGGCAATATCAAAAAATCCTGTTTCATTAAACAATGCCCCGATAAAGACAATCATAACAGTTGTTTTTGTGCCTATAAGATTAATTCCGATTATCCTGTCCGGGATTGTCGGCCCAATAACCGCCCGGTACATGCAGAAAAAAATTGTTATTGACAAGATCATCATTGCAAACTTAAGAACCAGACTGAATTCAATCATTTTGTCTCCTAAAAGTTAGTTTTTACCTTCATCCTTCAAGACTATTTATATATTTTCTGTATCCTCTCGACAAATCCTTTACCTTCCTGCATATCCTTCACTGCGTCCTGGCTGATACAATGAACCAGAAATCTGCTTCCGTCTTTTGTCTTTTTCACATCTACCGTAATAGTTCCGGGTGTCAGGGTGATAGAATTGCCATTAAGTGTAATCAACCAATCATCCTTCAGAGATGTGTCAATTTCAACAATACCGGGTGATATCAGAAGTTTCCGGCGCATAATCCTGCGCGCGACATCTATCCCTGCCAGAATAATATCGGCCGATAATCTCAGCCAATACAAAAAAAGGCGGTAAACATATTTAAAATTAAAAAGGGATGTTTCTTCTGTTACGAGAAACATCCCTTTGGTTACTTTGGCAAGAAAAACCGACAAAGCCGCGCCTATTACAAAATGCTCCGCCATGTTAATCCAGAAATTTTCCGATTTTAAATCTGCCGGAAAACTTAGAATCATCCAAAAAATAAAGAGAAACAATGCCGGTCGAAGCAGAATATCCATTTCTTTCGATCTTTTGGACATAATTTTTCCTTAGTCCATTTTTTTAGCTAAAAAGGGCCTGACATATATCGGTGACGGATAAACTGTTTTTTTAACCTTTTTCTTTTTAATGTTCCTGTATGCCAGCAATGCTATATTGTGAGCCCTGGGAAGATACTTGTCCCGCAAAATGAACGCTTTTTCTCCGAAAATACCGATAATATAATTTTCAAATCCTTTTGTTTCTCCCAAAAAAGCTATACAGCCCGGTATCTTATCTTTTCGGAATGTTTTCAAAAATTCATTAATTGAAACATACTGATATTTGCTTACACGTTTCAATTTATTATTTTTGATAATATAAACAGCGGCATAGACATTTTCATCCTTGCTTAATATCAAAGGACAAATATAGTTGATTTTTTTTAAATCCAAATCCGAATCCCATATATTTTCAGCAAGGGCGTCGAGTGTGGCTGCGCCCACCAGGGGGATATTCAAGGCAAGGCTTAATCCCTGCAAAGTGCTTAAACCAATCCTGGTTCCTATAAAAGAACCGGGCCCGGTTGAAGCCGCAAGGTAATCCAAATCTTCTAATTTAACACACGACTTTTTTAAGACTTTGTCTATAGCCTTTAAGAGATGCGCGGAATGCGATTTAACTTCATGATTAATCTCTGTTATGTTGCCGTTATCATAAACGGCAACACTTTCAATTAAACCCGTTGTTTCAACTGCCAGGATTTTCACCCAATCATTCCTTTCTTTCTTAGAATCTTTTAGTTACTGATATTCCATGTTAGCCGCGCATGAAGCTGAATATTATTTTATATCACGACTTATCCATTTTTGCCCCATCAGCTTGAAAACAATCCGGCGGGTAGTTTCATTAATATGTGAAAAATATATTTCAATCCTGTTGTCCGGTAAAAAATTTTTCAACTTATCCGCCCACTCAATAATCGTTACTCCTTTGCCGTAAAAATATTCCTCGAAACCCAATATTTCCAGTTCATTTTCATCTTTTAAACGATACAGGTCAAAATGATATACAGGGTGTTTCCCCTTGTATTCGTTAATAATTGTAAAGGTGGGGCTTATAATATATTTAGCCGGTACGCCCAGTCCGCGGATTAACCCTTTTGAAAAACAGGTTTTCCCTGCGCCTAATTCTCCTATAAGACAAATGATATCTCCCGGGTAGATTGATTTTGATAATTCTTTAGAAATAAATTCAGTGTCTTTTACGCTCTTGCTGATAAAGGTAAACATTAGATCAAACCTTCTGTTTCATCAAATCCAAACATAAGGTTCATATTCTGGACAGCCTGGCCGGAAGCGCCTTTAATAATGTTGTCTATGGTTGAAGCTATTATCAAGACATTGTTTTGCTTGTCAATCTCAAAACCTATATCGCAAAAATTCGTGCCTGAAACATTCAATATTTCAGGATAACCGTTTTCATAAATTCTTATAAACTGTTCATTTCTGTAGAAATCCCTGTAGATTTCAATAATGTCTTTTTTGGTGAATTTTTTATCCAGGTGATGCGAACTTATCGCGAGTATCCCTCTGTCAAACGGGGCGAGGCATGGAATAAAAGTTATTTTTATCTTTTCGCCGGCTAATTCGCCAAGAGTAAGTTCCATTTCGGGTGTATGCTGGTGGGTCCCGGGTTTATAAATCTTCAGATTGCCGTAAATATCTCCGAAAAGGTTAAAATTCTCTTTATATATCCGTCCCGCGCCTGATACACCGGAAAAAGCGTTGACTACTATCCGTGTTTTTATTATATTATTTTTAATTAAGGGGGCAAGAGATAAAATTACGGCTGTCGGGTAACAACCGGGATTTGCCGTTAAACTGCTTTTCTTGATTTTGTTCCTGTTAAGCTCTGGTAAACCGTAAACGGCTTTTGACAATAGTTCAGGAATACTGTGATTTGTCCCGGGATACCATTTTTTATAATAGGATATCTCAGGCAGCCTGAAATCCGCGCTTAAATCAATAATTTTTATTTTTGAAGAAATTAATTCCTTTACAGCCTCGCTTGCTTTTCCATGGGGCCGCGTTATGAAAATACAATCACATTCTTCTTTGATTTTTTGCATGGACGGCGCGCTGAACAAAAGAGCTGTCAAATTCTTAAATGAAGGCCATACTGAACTTACTGTTTTTCCCTGGTATGTTTCTGAATGCAGTATATTGACCTTGATTTTTTTATGTTTCAGCAGTATTTTTAATAATTCTTCCGCTGTCAAACTGCCCGCGCCGATTATCCCGACTTTTATCATCATAGTCTCCTGTAATGCAAAATTCTACCACAGGCTGTCTTTTTAGGCAATAAAAATTGGGCCCAAACAAATTGGGGCAGATTATAAGACCTGCCCCTGTGATGTTGATGATACTATATTATTATTTCTTTTTCCTGCCCGCTTTTGCCTTTTCCAATTCGGTTTTCAGCTCTTCATTGGCTTTTGTAAGTTCTTCAATTTTAGCAGTCAGCTCTTTTACCTGGGTGTCCGCCGCGGTTTTTTCAGTATTTAAAGTTTCTACCTGCTGTTTAAGGCTCGCAATCTCTTCTTCCAATTTTTTCGTATTGCATGAAGATAACATTGGAGATATCAAAAGCACTGCTATGAGCAGTTTCATCATGTTCTTTTTCATTTTTTAATCGCCCCCTTTCTCTTGATCTATACGAAATAAGGCATTCTACTACCAAATTAAACACAAAGCAAGAAAAAAATGTGCTATTATAAACTATAAGTTTTTGGTTTGACAATCCAGATGGTATTGGATAGAATATGATAGATTAATAATAAATTTTGAGTTCTGCAGAATTTTTTTAAAAGTCATTTTTCATCTCTTTCGCTAACGCTCTCATAGCAAGCGCAACTACGTCGCTTATGTCGGGAATGCCCTTCCGGAATTCTCTCATCCGCCTAAGGCGGATTCGGTCAGTTCCGGCTTTCCCAACATAGACTCCTATTTGCGCTAAGCTATTACCGCTAATGCTCTTTCGATAAAAAATGACTTTTGAAAATAAAAAATTTGAAAAACTCAACTGATAATTTAGGATAAAATGTGAAAACCTGGAAAAAAGAAGGTGTAGATTTAATTGCCGACTGTGTCCACGGGACGGTCAGGCTGACCGTCCCTGTTGATGAAAAAGAGGCGACAGAAAAGGACCTGCTTGATTCATTATGGGTGCAGAGGCTAAAACAGATCCATCAGCTTCAAAGCGCATGGTGGGTTTACCCCTCTGCGGAACATACAAGGTTCCAGCATTCAATCGGAGTTATGCATCTTGGCGAAATTTTCGCGAAAACTTTATACCCATCGCTTAAATCGGTTATAGGCCCTGATTGCCCGTCCCAGAATTTTATAGAATCGCTTTTGCGGATCACAGGGCTCCTTCATGATGTAGGACACGGCCCTTTTTCCCATTTTTTTGATGAGAATTATTTGAGCAGGTTTGGCGAAATTACCCATGAAGATGTCGGCCAAAAAATTATTACAATGAAGCTCGGGGAAATAATAAAAAGAATCCGCAGAAGTCCTTCCGGAAAATTTTCGCAGGGTGAAGTTATTAATCCGGAATATGTTGCTTTTTTAATAAAAAAAGGCACTAAAACAAAGGTCAAAATTCCCCGCTGGCTGAGATTCCTGAGCCCGCTTTTTAACGGAATATTCACAATGGATAACTTTGATTATGTATGCCGCGATGCCTATATGTCAGGGCTGAATATCGGGTCGGTCAATATTGAACGGGTGCTTTTTTATTCCTACTATTCACAAAAAGGTTTTACCCTGCATAGAAAAGGGCTCTCGGAGATTAGAAGGTTCCTTCAGGCAAGATACCATCTTTATGAAAATTTATATTATCACAGGACTACAAGGGCGATTGATCTGTACCTGGAAGATGTTTTTCATCCGACGGTAAAACTTATTTATGATAAAAATCCATTGGAAGATTTAGATGGTTATTTGTTCCTTACCGATTGGTCTTTGATTACTTCCGCGGTATCATGGGTTTTTTCAGGAGACGAAGAAAAAAAGAGATTGGGTGAAAAATGGAGCAATATCCTTGGAAGAAAAATAAAATGGAAACTCGCGGTTGATGAAATTTATGAATACAGGGAAAGATTAGGCGGTTTCAGAATGCTTGAAAAAGGCGATTTTGAAAAAGGACTTAGAGATATGATCGGTAAAAAAGTGGATTTTCGTATAGATGTCGCTTCACTGGACCCGCGGCCTGAAAATCCTGAAAAGATGGGTGACTGCCAGATTTTCATTTATGACCCGCTGGCTAAAAACAAAATTTCAAAAGAAAAATTAAGTTCAGCGATTAAAGATATTCCTTTCAGGGCAAACCGTTTCAGGGTTTATATTGATAACCTTAAAAATAAAAATGTAATAAGAAACGCTGTTGAAAAATTAATGGCGAAAGAACAAATTGCATCGGTGAGCAGTAATATATAATTTGAAAAATATATTGCGTATTTATTGAAAAATTAATATAATAAAGCATAAAAGGAGTTTTATTGTGCATCATGAACGCCGTATCCACCGGAGGGTTAAATGCCCGGCCTCGTTTCGGGTAAAAATAGAGGAATATCCTGAGATTGTTGGTCAGGTGGTAAATCTTTCCATGGGAGGAATTACTTTCATTTTTCCCGAAAAATTACAACGCAGGGCAGTCCTTAATTTTATAATTACCTGTCCGAATACTCCGTTTGATTTGGATATTCGGGGTGAGATTATATGGAGCAGGAATTTTCTGGAAAAAAATAGTTTTATATCAGGTGCCGTTTTTCCGTATCTTTCTGAAGAGGAGATTTCTCATCTGCGAAGAGTCATATCCGTTTTTTCTTCAGAAATTGAACATGACCGCCGTAAAAAGGAAAGGCGGCAGGTTCAACGCCAGGTTTCAAAAGAAAGAAGAAAGGTTGAAAGAAGAAAGAAAAACAAATCATAATCCCGGATTTTACTGAATCTCCATCTCCACAAAATCTTTAGTTACAGATATGACTTTCAAAACAACATTCTCGACCTGCGATTCCATTTCTCTGACAATTACGGAAGCGTTTTCAATATCGGTTTCGAGTTTTAACTTTGCTGTCTCGTTAGTGAAACTTGTTATGGTTGTGTTTTTTATTTCAGTTATGTCTTCCATACCCCTCATTATTGCGTTTAACTGGTTTATGGTGCTCACATTTTTAATAAGCATGGTTATATAATTGAACTTTTTAAGCCTCTCTTCCAAAACTTTGGAGACATCTTCGCCGGCAAGCGATGCGGCGCGTTTCAATGCTTCCTTTGCCGCCGCGTCTCTTGTAATTCCAAGCCCTCCGCTTGAAAAAGAATTGCTGTAAATCAAAGCCGACTCGCTTATTTTAATTATCTTAAAAGAAATGCTGGCGTTATAGGAGATTAAGTTTCCCATCACATTTTCTTTGAAAAGGGTGGCTGATGATTTTCCCGTCACAAGAACATCCGATTTAAATGTTTCTCCGAGTTTTTTTTGCCCCTCGGGGTTACCGGCTAAATCATGGAGCAGGGCTTTGTCCCGGGTATTTACCTGGCCCAGTTTATAATTTCTGCTGAGTAATTTGTCCGATATAACATTTTCGCTGACTTTGTCTTCGTTGTTAATATCATCTATCCTGTCTTCGATTATGACGGCAAAGTTGAGGCTGGACGGAACCCGTGGGGGGCGGTTTAGTCCCGCGTCACTTAAATCCTTGTTTATCTCCTCGATTTTAACCACGGCCTCAATTTTTGTTTTATACAGGTTGTCCTGCGCGCCCTCGGATAATATTTTATATTTTTTGATATACCCGCCGGTTTTAGAAAGAATTTTCTGCTCTACAAGCATTGATTTTTCAACGCGGGTTGTGGCGTTGACATATACACCGACTGCCATTTCAACAGCGTTTTTCTGGGCGTCGGAGAGCGCGCGTTTTTTAGCGCTTACAATATCGTTATTTTTTATATTAACGATACCTTCGGCCTCAACTACGGCGATTTCCTCTTTTTCTTCACCGGTTTTTGCCGGTTCCTGTTTATATGGCCTGGATGAACCGCAGGCGGATAAGATAAAAACTAAAGTAATTATTAAAAAAATATTTTTCAAAAAACCCCCTTTTATTCCCCCTTATCAGGGGGAATACAAACCTCCGAAATAATATACTCCCCTGATAAGGGGAGACAGAGGGGTTATTTAAAATTCATTTTTAACATCTGCGCAAGCCTTTTTTTGGAAAGCCTTAAAGTTACTACACACCCGTCATCCGCGGTCCATTCTGTTTTTACAACTTCAGCGCCCTTGACGGATTCATTAACCTTGACAGAAATCTCCGAATTTGTTTCCATAGCCTTGGACACGGTAATCCCGCCTTCCACCTGCAGTCCTTTTATTATGCTTACCATTTCATATTGGGCCAGGGCGATAGCTGCATTCCGGCTTGTTGACATTCTTTGTGTTTTGTTGTCAATTTTCTGGTCTGCCGCGCCTATGCCGATAGATTGGATGAAATCTTTATGCTGTGTTTCTCCTTCCAGGGTTGATTGCAATTCCCCGCCCTTGACATGGGTTTTAACCCCTGAACCGCAGGATATCTGGCTGAAAATTAAAACAACTCCTCCCAATACAACGAATAATTTTTTCATTTTTTTCCTCCAACGCCCCGCAAGTGGGGAGTTAATTTTTATATTGTTAAATTTTACACCTTAAACGGCAAGTGTCAAGAAAATTAAAACACGAAATGTTCTTGACCAAATCCCGCTGTATATTATAATTAAAGTGTCATGGTGTTTCAATAATTTGTGTTGATAAAAGGAAAATTCATGGAGCCATTATTAACAAAACCGGCAAATTTTATAAAAAGAATGAGTATCTATTTATTTATTGTCTGGACAATATTGATATTTTGCTCTTTATTTATAAATGTTTATAGATACTATATCGGCACAATAAAAGAAGTATCAATTGAAGCAAGGACAGATTACGAACAAAATGTTCACATAAGAAAACTAATGACAGACCTGGGAGGATTTTACGCGCCTGTTGAAAAAGTGCCGCCTAACCCGTATTTGGATGTTCAGAATAGAGAAATAAAAACTACAGATGGTAAAGTTTTTACACTGGTTAATTCAGCGTATATGATGAGGATAATATTTGAAAAAATAAGAGAGAATTCAAAAAATCTTAAAATGAATAAATTAACAAGCTTGAAATATATAAATCCCGTCAATAAACCGGATGAATGGGAATATAAGGGCCTGTTGGAATTAGATAAAGGCAGGGACGAAGTAATCGAAATTGTAAAGTTAAACAAAGAGCCTTATCTAAGGCTGCTTAAGCCTTTTATAATTGAAAAAAGTTGTTTGCAGTGCCATGAAAAGCAGGGTTATAAAATTGGCGATGTCAGGGGCGGAATAAGTATATCAGTTCCAATGAAGCCTTATTTTGAAAATGGGGCTAATAGCCGGAATCTTATAATAATGACACATTTGATAATATGGATATTGATTTCTTATGGTATTTATTTAACGGCAAAGACAGAGATGCGTAACATAACGCTTTATGAGGAAACAAGGGATTTATCACTGCATGACGCCTTGACTGGTCTCGCTAACAGGCGGCTTATGGATATCAATTTTGAGATATTTATTTCCAGGGCAAAAAGATACGGCAATAAATTGTCTGTAATTTTGCTCGATATCGATTATTTTAAAAAATATAATGATACTCAGGGGCATGACGCCGGGGATACCCTGTTACGCAAAATATCCGGGATTATTCAAAATGAGGTCCGTAATATCGATCTTGTTGTAAGATACGGCGGTGAAGAATTTTTGGTTATTTTACCTGACACCGGGGAGCTTGAAACTTTTGAGATAGCGGAAAGGATAAGAAAAAGCATTGAAACAACAACAGAGATCACTATCAGTCTCGGGTTATCGTCTCTCGACGCAAAAACATATTCAAAAGAAGATATCATAAAAAAAGCGGATAAGGCATTATATGCCGCGAAACGTAATGGGCGCAATAGGATTGAGGTAAGATAGGGGAAACTATAAAATTCTTGACCAAATTCGATGATATATTATAATTAAGATATAAATTTGGCATAAGAATTTTTTATGGAGGATTAACGATGTTAAAAATAAAGTTATTTTTAGTTATTGCTGTCGTCTTATATTTTACCGGATTTATTAAGGCTGTGTCAGGTGAAGAAGCGGAGGCTCAGCAAGCTTCACAAAAGCAATTTTTGATCAGTTTAGATATTACTGACGGTTCGCGCGTAGTTGGCGCGCCGTCTGGTTTTTCGGTCAAATTAAATACTTTGTTTGCTGAATTGGATATTCCATGGAAAGAGATACAATCCGTTGAATTAAAAGATGATAATGAAACAGTATCTGTTAAATTTCGAAATGGAGACAGGCTGACGGGAACTTTATTTTTAAAATCAATTGAACTAAAAACTGTGTTTGGAGAAGTGTCTGTCGGGATCCAGCAAATCAAAAAAATAATTGTTCAAGCCGCGGGTATATTGTCAAGGGAAGGCCTGGCAGCGTATTATCCGTTTAACGGCAACGCGAATGACGAAAGCGGGAATGGGAATAGCGGGATTGTTCACGGGGCGGTTTTGGCAAAAGACAAGTTTGGAAATAATGATAGGGCGTATAGTTTTGACGGGATAGATGACAATATTGAGGTTCCGGATTCAGGCAGTTTAGATTTAACTAATACTCTAACAGTAACAATGTGGTTCAAACCAGGGGTTGATATAAAACCTGATAATCCTTACTATTACAGTTTATTGGTTAAATGGCATGGGACAGGCAGTCAATGGCGTACTGGTTATTTCATTCAACTCAAAGAAAAGACTATTGTGTTTGGACGGGGACATGGTGCCGGGAAATGGAGCCAGCTATATGGTACTGAACACACTTGGAATGCCGATGTGTGGTATCATGTTGCCATAACTCATGATATCTCTTTACTGGCTGGGAATGGGAAGATTTATATAAATGGCGTATTAGATTCCCAGGATAATGAAAAAAGGCCTCTGGATGTAAATACTCTTCCGTTGTTCATTAATGTTGACCCTTTCGAGTTATGGCACTCGCAAAACAGATATTTTAAAGGTGTAATTAATGAAGTCCGTATTTATAACCGTGCGCTTTCAGAGTCTGAAGTTAGAGAACTTTATGATATTGGGAAATAAACGAGTGAGTTTATCTGATTATGAAAAGGACAAGATGTCAAAAAAAACAAGATATTTATTAACCATTTTTCTGATAAGTGTTTTATGCGGATCTGCCGCAAGAGAGTCTTCATATTTGACTGAAGAAAATTTTAAAACCCCTTATTTATCTTTGAAATTAACGGATAACACAAAAATAAAGGGCAGGTCATCTCAATCAAAATTGCCTCTATTTATTTTATCAAGAAAAATAATGATTCCTTTGGAGCAGGTGTCAATTATACAATTTGACATTAATAGAGAAAATGCGATAATTAATTTTCAAAACGGCGATAGATTGACAACAGTTTTAGATGTAAATGATTTTGAAGTTGAAACTATATTTGGAAAAGTAAAAGTAAATATTAATCAAGTAAAAAAGATAATTGTAAGCAATAGAAGCAATATTCCTGAAGAAGGTTTAGTCGCCTATTATCCGTTTAACGGCAACGCGGATGATGAAAGCGGGAATGGGAATAATGGTATTGTCTATAGGGCAACACTAATAAATGATAGATTCGGGAATGGAAATAGTGCGTATAATTTTGATGGGAAAGATAATTATATAAGAGTTCCTAATAATCCTAATTTGAATATAAGCCCCAATGGTTTTACTGTCGGGTTATGGATTAAAGCAAAAATAACCCAATATAGTGGCGAAAGATATTATGCTGTAATAGATAAATCACATGGTGGCATTGATTTGACAGGTTGGGTACTGCAAGCCAATATTGATAACAATTCTTATTGTAATGGGGCTCTTAATGGATTATTTACTTTTTTCCCAGGAACTACTATTGATCCATGTGATAAATCAACAATCGCATGCTTTCCCGAAAAAGATGTGAGGGATGAAAAATGGCATTATATAACAGGTACTTATGATGGGCAAACAGCTAAAATTTATTTTGATGGTGTATTACAAAATACAACAATAGTTGGAAATAATCTTCCAAGCAATACAAGGGATCTGTTCATAGGGAGATGGTATAGAGGACGATATTTCAATGGTATTATTGATGATGTCCGTATCTATGATTATGCTCTTTCCGAGTCTGAAATCCAAAATCTTTATAACTCAGTTATTTGAGCCATCGGGGAGTTTTTTCAACCTTCACCGATGACTAATGATTTTATTTTCCATGTGGATTTATTTGCACGATAGGCTTGAAGTTGATACATTTGAATAGCAAGCCCCATCGCGGCAAA
>JBFMCF010000060.1 GCA_040754625.1 bacterium
GCTGGGAATAAAGATCCCTAATCGTCCGGTTTTTATACAAAATGTAGTGCAGAATTTGAGGGGGTAAAACCCGCAACCCCTTGAAAAATAAGAAGCTTGATTTTAAAACTGCGGAACTTAGGCTAACGCAAATATTAGAAAACATAAAGTAAGTTTTGAAAAAGAAGACCGTGACTGTAATCAGGGAAGTGAATAAAAAATCGATCGATGAAATAAATGCTGAAAATCAAACAAAATGGCATCGAACAACAAAAATGACAAGATAGAAAAACTGTTTTTCTTGTCCGTTTTTTATCAGTTATTATTGCACGTATATTTTTCTTTTATATCAAGAGACCCCCGTTTGTTTATTCCTCATGTAGTTTCATATCTTCACGATATTGCCCTTCTCGGAATAATAACCGCATTTGATTATTTAGCGGCAGCCGTTTCTCCGGAAAAATTCAAACAGACAGTTAATAAAGCAGGGCAGGTATTTATTATAATTGTTGGAATACTATTAGCGGGCTATCCAAAAATTCTACGAGAATATCTGGCATTTCCGGTAAATATTTTTGAATCGGATTTGGGGAGCGCGAAGACCCTGATTTCAGATTATATGGGCGCAACAGCTTTATTGCCGGCGATTATTGCGTTAATATTATCTGTCTTAGTTTTATTTACCCCGTTAGAGAATACTGGTAATAACTTTGATTCAGTTCTATATAAAGTTTCTACTGAAAATAAAGGGAATTCTCTAACGGGGTTTATTCCTAAGGGTTTGAGAATATCAAATAAGATTAAAATTACCGTCTTGATTATTGTCCTGATAATCTTCGCATTTTCTTTGAAAAGGCCTTCACCCCAGCCGTTTGTGTTCAGCCTGCAGAAAAAAATCGAAAGCATCATAAAAAATGAAGAACGGGAAGTTCCTTCATTAAAAAGGCCATATTCAAAGTCAAAGATAATTGATGATAAAAACACACTCACCTTTTCGAAAAAAGAAATTACAAACTATAAACATATTTTATTGATCGTATTGGAAGGTGTGACTTCAGAGGATTTTGAGAGGGAATTCCTAACGCTGCCTGACGGGTTTTATCAACAAAATAAAAACCGGGCATGTTATTATAAAAATTATTACGCTACAACCATGGATTCTTATACAAGTTTAATCTCAATGCTGACTTCTGTCCAGGTTCCATACCGCGCCTATGCGGATGAGACTCTTTTTATTAATGTTAATAACGCGCTGAACATTGCTCAGGATTTGCGTAACAGAGGATTCTATACTGTTTTCATGAGCACCTGCGAATACCATCCGTTCTCAAAAAGGAGAACTAAAACCAATTGAAGTTAGAAATGAATTTCAAAAATATGTAGATGAGTTCAACGCGAAATATGGAGTAAAATAAAGCAGGCAATTAAAAGAGGTAAAATAATCAAGGGTTGCCTTTGCCGGACATTTTAAGCAGTTTGCTTTCCCCGTCATCTTTATATTTATTCCTGATTTCCAAAATTTTATCGCGGGAAGTTAAAAAAGCGTCTGTCATTTCCGGGTCAAAATAATTCCCTCTTCCGTCTTTAATAATCGCAAAAGATTTCTCGACGGGAAATATTTCTTTATACGGCCGTTTTGACGTCAGCGCGTCGAAAACATCCGCTATGGCGCAGATTCTTCCTGCTGCCGGGATACCTGCCGCCTTTAAACCCTTTGGGTATCCGCTCCCGTCCCATTTTTCATGGTGTGTCAGAGCGATAACCTCAGCAAGCTTGATAAAATCCGCTTCGGAATTTGCCAGGATTTCCGCGCCGATAATCGTATGCTGCTTCATGATTTCCCATTCACCGGGAGTAAGTTTGCCGGGTTTTAACAGAATATGGTCAGGGATACCTATCTTTCCGATATCATGCATAGGGGCCGCGTAAAGAATTTGTTTGACGCTTTGTTTATCCAGCCCTATATTTTCCGCGATCACCGCGGCGTAATTGCTCATCCGTTGTATGTGGGAACCCGTATGTTCATCTTTATATTCCGCGGCGCGGGAAAGACAATAAATAGTTTCAAGATGCGCCGTATTTACTTTATCTAAAGCCGATTGAAGTTCTTTTGTTTTTTTTGCCACTTCATATTCCAGCTTCTTTTCATAATCCTGCATACAGTCGTGGTATGCTTTTACCGTGAGAAGCGACTTCACTCTTGCAAGAAGTTCCGGTCTTTCAACCGGTTTACTCAAAAAATCATCACACCCCGCGTCAATGCCTTTTACCCTGTCCTGCAGGCCGCTTAAAGCGGTAACCAGGATAACCGGTATCAATCTCGTTTTCTCATCAGTTTTTAGCTTTTTTGTTACTTCAAAACCGTTCATTTTAGGCATCATGACATCTAAAAGTATAAGATCTATATCTTCAGCCAAAACTTTACGCAATGCCTCTTCCCCGTCGGACGCAGTAATAACATCATATCCATTTGGGATAAGGTTTGCTTCAAGCAGTTTAATATTTACCGGTTCATCATCGACGACGAGGATTTTTTGTTTTATTTTCATATTTTTTTTTAACACCTTACGCTGTTTTCCAATTTTTCAACAAGTTCGCCGCTTGTTTTTGCGTCAACAGGAAAAGTGGCCGACCCGCATACGTATTTCATATCGATTGCCTTATCCGGATTTTCAAAAAACTTCCCCATCGAATCCAGGAGTTTCCTGGTTACCTGGGGCGCGTTTTGTTTATTGACTTCAGCTATTATAACGATTATTTCGTCTTTCTCCACTTTTATTACCTGGTCATCGGCCCTCAATATACCTTTAAGATACTGCGTAATTTTAAATATAACGCCTTCTATCTCTTCTTTTTTGTTTTTTTTCATTATTTCCGCGAAGTTATTGAAACATAGTGCAAACATTGAAAATTCTTTTTTATTATATTTAGATGCCCGGATCCTGTTATTTATATTTGCAAGAAGCACCTGCCTTGGCATATACTCGGGTAATGTAAAGCTGAACCGTGTACCTTTGTCTTTTCCGGCGCTCTCAAACCATATTTTCCCGCCATGCATATCAATAATTTTTTTACTCAAGGCAAGGCCGAGTCCGGTCCCGCCGTATTTGCGGGTGTGGCTGTTGTCAATCTGCTCAAATTCGTTGAATAATTTATATTTGTCCTTCTCTTCTATCCCAATACCTGTATCCACAACAGAAACTGTAATACCGCTTTCTCCTTCCCGTTTTGCCTCAATCCCGATTTTCCCGCTGTCCGGGGTGAATTTAGCGGCATTAGAAAGCAAATTATAAATCACCTGCTTTATTTTAAGTTCATCTGCCGTTATAAAACCCACATCGTTGCCTGCTTCCAGGTAAAGTTCCAGATTATGTTTTAACGCTTTTTCCTTTATAAGACTCATACTGCCCTGTAAAAGTTCCTTTAAGTTAAAATAGTTCATCTCGATATCCATTTTACCTGCTTCAATTTTAGAAAGATCCAGAACGTCATTTATTAAGGAAAGGAGATGTTTCCCGCTGTCCAGGATATCTTTCAGAAATTCTTTTTGTTTTTCATTCAGACGCCCGAAATTTTCTTCGTCCAGAATTTCTGAAAATCCGATGACTGCGTTCAACGGCGTGCGCAGTTCATGGGACATGTTGGCAAGAAAATTTGATTTTGCGCGGTTGGCGAATTCAGCTGTTTCCTTTGCATGAGAAACTTCTTTCAGGCTTTTCTCCAGCCGGTCCCTGATTTCCCAGTTAAAAATAAACAGGATATTCCAAACCGACCATGCCAAAACCGCACTGCAGAAAGCCCTAAACACCTGCACGGGAACATGAAATAGATTAAAAAAACCTGTAACATTTATAACGGAAGCGGGAAAAAAATCCGCCTTCGGCGTAACAAACCCGCCCAATATGCCGTAAATGCCAATAGATAGACCCGCCGCTAAAAAATACCATTTGTTAATAAGGTTTTTTAATATATTTTTATTATCGTTATAATACCAGAAAAAAGCTGCTGCTGAAAAAATCCCTCCCGGTAAGCCCAGGAAATAACGAAGCCAGATACTCCTGTCACTTTCTGACACAATACCAAGTAAAACAGAAACAAAACACAACATGATTGTAATCCATTTATTGGAAAATTTTCTGTATCTCAGGGAAGCAAAACGCTGCCCAAACTCAAAAAGAAAAGCATATGATACAAATAAAGCCGCCAGGCGCGCCAGGTTGAATATACCCGATTTAATCCCTCTGGTTATCGCGAACATATCAAGCCATTCGTTTAAGCCGTGAATTAACCCGAAAACAGCCAATAACCATATAATATTCGACAGTTCAAACATGCTTTCCCTGCGCGGCTGGACAAGGATCGCAATCCCCATAAAAACAAAAGAGAATCCGTAAACAAAATATACTATATCTAAATTTTTAACAAAAACATCTGTTAACATATTAACGACTATTCTATAACTATTTTTTTCTTTTGTCGATAAATTTCGGGAAGCAAAAACTATAAGATTATTTAATGATGTATTAATGTGCCAAATCGTATATAATATGGTTTAAACTATTTTAAAAAAGGAGAGAAAAATTATGAAAAAATTTCTTATTTATTCCGCCGTATTTCTTGTGATGGTGATAAATTCACCCGTATGGTCGCAGGAAACCCAGTTGTCCGACAGCAGGGCGAAAATCGAGGTAAACGGTGAAGCTGTATTAAGCGTTAAACCTGACAGGGTTGTTATCAATTTCGGAATCGAAACGTTTGATAATGATATTGGTGACGCTAAAAACAAAAACAATAAAATTTTAAAGAAAGCGTTTGCAGTTATGAAAGAAGACCTTGGAATACAGGAAAATGAAGTCCAGGCTGACCGCGTGTCGATAGAACCAAAATGGAAAAAGGATAAAGACAGGGAAGAATTAGCCGGCTATGTGGCCCGCGATATGTTTGTTGTAAATCTGAACGACGCGGAAAAGGCCGAAGATGTCATTTTTAAATTGCTTGACGAGGGTGTAAATTGTATATATGGGATAAGCTTCCAGTCGGCAGAGCTTAAAAAATACCAGGAACAGGCAAGGGAACTTGCTTTAAAAACGGCCAGGGAAAAGGCTGAAAAAATGGCGGTTGTATTAGGGCTGGCTATCGGTGACGCTGTTAAAATTACTGAAAATGCCACTGAACCGTCATGGTATTATTATTCAAGCTGGTGGCACTGGGGAACAGGGCAGTACCAGGAAATGTCAAAAAATATCCCGCAGGGTATTAAAAACACAAAATGTGAAATGGTGGATGTTTTTAAACTGGGGCAGATTACGGTTTATTCAAATGTTGATGTTACATTTTTATTAAAGAAAGAAGGAAAGGAAATTAATGAAACACCTGCACCGCAGGAAACAAATAAATAAATGAATATATTAAGTTCAAGAAAATTTATAAATTCAATTTTATTTATAATAATCGCGCATACCGCCGTTTATGCCCAGGAAACGATTGACCCCGTTAGAAAATATCCGTCACTGATACTCAGTAAATCGTCAATGAATGGTTCAAGAGAAGCACAGGCATTTTCTAACGGGGTTGACGAAAATGCATTGTTTTCTAGCCAGGAAATAGTCGCTGAGACAACGGGAATCGTTGATGCAAAAATTATTGAAGAAGAAAAAAAGACGGTTAATTTCTCAGGCGAAGTAACAGCGGCATCCCAATATACTTTAAGCCGTGATAAGGATGCAAAAGACAATTCCCTGGCCTCTCTGGTTTATGCGAATTTCTTCCTTGATGCGCGTCTAAAAAAAGGCACAAAATACTTCGCCAACCTGGAATTGCTGAATAACGCCAGCGGGAGCAATAATAATGACAATGATTTTTTGCTTTCGTTCAGGGAGTCCTTTATTGATTTTAATATTAAAAATACTGCATACTTCAGGACGGGCAAACAGGTGATCCAGTGGGGCAGGTGTTATTTATGGAACCCATCGGATGTTATTAACGTTGAAAAGAAACCGTTTATAAAAAAAATAGGTTATCGCGAAGGCACTTATGGCATGAAAATTCATGTGCCTTTCGGCACAAAATACAACATTTATAGTTTTATCGATACAAAAGACGCGAAAGACATTGATGAACCCGGCCTGGCGTTTAAATACGAGTTTATTCTTAAAAAAACAGAAATGGCGTTTTCAGCGTGGGGCAAAAAAGGGTTTAAACCGGTTTACGCGTATGATTTTTCAGCGAGAATATCCGGGATCGACACTGTCGGGGAAGCGGCCTTTTCCCGCGCAGATATTGCTGAAAGGCTTAAGGAAGAAAACGGTATCTTATCAAAATTCAGAGAAGGCAATAAATGGATTCCGAGGGCAAGCATAAATTTCGGCAGGCAGTTCGATTTTATGGATATAAGCGACAGGATATCGGTAAATATGGAGTTTTATTATAACCGGTCCGGTTATAAGGAAAATCTTTTTGGTGACGCTCAAACCTATACCTTCGCCCAGCCGGTTACAGTCTACGATTCATCCGGTGTTCCTGTTGTAAAAACGAGCGGGACGAAAAAAGATTTTTTGCTTGATAACAATCTTTACCAGGCAAACTATCATTCGAGATATTACGCGGCGCTGTTTACAAGCGTCAGAAAATTTATAATAAGTGATTTGACCCTGACCTTGAATCTTATAGGCAATCTTAACGACAAGTCTTCCATTTTAACGACAGGTGTAACTTACACGGACATAAATGATTTCAGCCTCGGTTTTAATGTCTATTCATACCTTGGCCATTCAAACCGCGAATACACCTACTTAAATGACTTGCTTGCCGCGCGGGTTACGATAGGGGTTGTGTTTTGATGAGACCGTAAATTAAAATCTGGAATAAAATTATGAACCTAAATTTGATCTGGTATTTAATTCTGATTTTTTTAATCGCCGGGGCAGGTTTTAAACCGGCCATACCGGCTGGTTACGGCGGGTGGTTAGGGTTCAAAAACACGGTAAAAAAAATCACTTCATCTGAATTTGATTATCACCTGCAGGGTTATATCGAAGCATGGCTTTTTTATAAATACACCCTCGGTACAGACCGGCTCAGGGTGTCCGTGAAAAACGGAGTCGTTATGCTTGAAGGATCTGTCAACAGCGACAGGGAAAAAAAATTAATCCCGTTGACTATCCGGTCGTTTAAAGGTGTAACGGACGTAATCGCAAAACTACAGGTATGGCCTTATATTGACAGGCGCTACAAAACCAGGTGGCAGTCCTGGTCAACATGGACTGTCCCGGATACAGGCGAACGCAAACTATTTTTTCCAAAAGGAGATCTTTTCGCGCCGCCATTGGCCGACCCGAAACAGCCAAAATTCTTTGCCTCTGTAGAACGGTATAAGACCGAATTTTCCAAAAACAGCATAGCTTCGGTGGGGTTCGGGGAGGATATCGGGCTTATCAGGTGGCCGGGAAAATTTGAAGGTGACGGTAAACAGGTCGGAATAAGCGGGGCGGTTTTAGCTATATTTAACCTGGAAGCTAAATCAAAAGATCTTATTAATGCCGACTATATTATCGGGATTCCTTTCAGCGCACGAAAGGATATATGGTCGTGCAGGGTAAGGCTTTATCACCAATCATCGCACCTTGGAGATGAATTTTTATTATTGCCACAGCCCGGGCCGAAAGTGGAACGGATAAATTTAAGTTTTGAAGCTTTGGAACTTCTTGCTTCATGGGAAAGGAGACGGCTTCGGCTTTACGGCGGAGGGACAAGAATTTTGCAGACAGAAACTGTTTTAGATAAGAATCATATGCAGTGCGGATTGGAATATCGTTTCACGCCGCCGGGCTGGGAAAAAGCCAGTTTTATCTCGGGGATGGACTTTAACGGCGCACTGAAAAACAGGAGCTGGTCGCCTGATATCAGTATAAAAGCAGGGGGCATGCTTCACAGCCCCTATGACGATGTGAGATCTTCACAGGTTTTCCTGGAATATTATAAAGGCCACTCCCCCCACGGGCAGTTCAATGATTATAAAGTTAATTATTACGGGGTTGGGTTCGCATTTTCTATCTGATTATTATTCTTATATGAACACTAAAATTTTTATAAAACATAACATACTCCTGTTAATACTTTTTCTATTTTTACTCCTGCCTTTTATCCGTGTATCTTCTGAAGATACGGAATTTAAAAAACAAAGGATACAAATTAATGAAAATATTTTGATTGTTGAAATTGCGGATACCGGGGAAAAAAGGCAAAAAGGCCTGATGCACAGGGAAAAATTAGATGAGGATAAAGGCATGCTTTTTATTTTTGAAACGCCTCATTATTACGCGTTCTGGATGAAAGACACAAAAATCCCTTTATCTTTGGCTTTTATAGATGAAGATTTCAAAATTACCGGGATAGTCGATTTAAAACCGATGGATACAACACCCGCGGTTCCATTAAAAAAAATTTCCTATGTTTTAGAAGTAAATAAAGGATGGTTTGAAAAAAATAAGGTTAAAACCGGGGATATAGTGAGTGGAATTAAGAAAAACAACAAATGAAATTAATTTTTAAAAAGGAGGATTTATCGTGGTTAAATTGTGGAGGTGTGAAATCTGCGGCGACCCTTATATAGGAAATAACCCGCCGGATAACTGCCCGTTCTGCGGGGCGCATAAAAAATATATCAAAGAGGCAAAACAGGCAGCGGTAAATTTTAATGTTGAATTAAATGAAAAAGATATGGGTAATGCCGGGCATGCCCTCCAGGTCGAGATCAGCAATTCATCATTTTATTTCTGCGCTGCCAAAAAAACTGACGACGCTGAAGGAAGGTTATTATTCAAGGCCTTGGGTAAAGTCGAGGCTGAACACGCCGCTATCTGGAAAAAGATATTGAAACTTCAAATTGTGCCTAAAGGGAATGAAGTATGCCATTCCAAAAATGCGGATAATTTAAATGACTCCCACAAGAGAGAGACAATGGCCATTGAGTTTTACAAAAAAGCAGGATCGGAGTCAAAAAACCAGCGGATTAAACAGATTTTTGAAGCACTGGTTGAGGTGGAAACGGACCACCTGCATCTTTCGGAGCAAAGACTAAAATAATTCCATCGGAGTGACTATCTCAACAGGCTGGTACCCGAACATCTGGTTTATACCTTTAATTTTCATTTTTATTTCAAGCCGGACAAGGTTTTTATAATCAGTGCTTAAGATAACAGGAATATTATTTACCGCGCAGGATGCGGCTTCAGTATAATAAAGATTCTGCGGAGAAGAAAACAGGCCATATTTTTTGTATTCTTCAGAAAGTTTATTAATTTCTTCGTTTGGAACAATAATGATAGGTTTTAATTTTAATATTAAGCCTTTTAAAATTTCCTTTGAAGATTCCTGCCAGTTATTCGAAATTTCCATGGTTTTTTGAGATATAAAAACAGTGTATTTTTTTTCTGAAAGGGCCGGGAGAAAGGCCTCACATAAGGTTTTATCATTGATGTTCCCTGATGAAAGCAATCCCCATAAGTTATGTTCAATTAAGATGTCCGGGTTTTTTTCCATATAAATATTTTTGTAAAAGGTTTATTAAAAAATATTTCAGATAAAAAAGATATAGTAAAGGACTCTTTTACAAGTTTCAGCCCGGACATTAAAAACAAATCCGAATAGAATTTTTTATCCCTGAAAAAAACAAAGTTGTTTTTTATAAAAGGTTTCCCGGCAATATGGTCCCTGAATAAAAGTTTGCCATTATTTTTTAATACGCGGCTGATTTTATTTATCAGGTTTCCGCATCCTGCTTCATCTATCAATTCAAGTATCCCGGAGATAATGACAAAATCATAATATTCCTCTTTTTCCGGCTTCCAGTCATTTATATCAGATTTGATAAATAAGATATTATTGATTTTTTGTTCTATCGATTTCTGCCTGACATGTTTCAGCATTTCGGCTGAAAAATCTATACAGGTAGTTTTTTTTACTTTAGGCGCAATCCATAACGCCCACCGGCCTGTCCCGGCCCCGATATCAAGGGTATTCCAATTTTTGGAAAAAGCAATGTTTTGGCTGATAAACCATTTTTCAAAAAGTTCAGTTTTTGAAATTTTAACATTTTGTCCGCGATACGCGGTGTCAAGATTTTTTTTTGCGGTGTCCCAGTATTTATTATGAAAATTCATTTTGTTTTATTTTCCATATCTTGAAGTATTTTTTTTGCCGCCTCCATATTGTGCTGCACAATATCATAATACTCCTTATTATCCGCGGACAATAAAATATCCTCGTATATAGAAATAGCTTTGTTTATGTTTGTTTTTTTCTCCAGGGGGAGGTGTGTATAAGCATTAGCAAGATTTACTTTTGTCATTATTAATTCTCTTTTACCTCCAAATTTTTTATATATTTCGAACGCTTCATTAAAATATTTTATAGCTGATTCTAATAGATTTGCCACGTCTTTTAAAGAGCCAGTTTCATTTAACATGGATAACTCCACAAAAATATTAGCCAGATTATTTTTCAGGCCGGCATATTGAATGGGATATAAATCTTTTTCAAAAACTTTGAGGGCGTTATTGTAAAAATATTCCGCTTTTTTCAAATTGTCGGGCCCCTTATTGTATTTCAGTGAACTGTATATAAGCCCGAGATTGCTGCTAATCCGTCCAAAACTTACAGGGCGGTTATCCTGATTAATGACCTTTAAGGCATTCTCGTAATATTTAACAGCCTCTATGAGGTTGCTTTCATCAGAAACACTTCGCATATTTAATAAAATATTTCCCAGGTTTTCCTGGATGAACCCGAACTGGATTGGATAAATATCTCCTTTAAAAAATTCCAGGCTCATAGTAAAATGCTTTAAAGCCTCTTTTATGTCGTTTTTATAAATATATGTTAAGCCGAGATTTGCAATAATAAGATAAAATACCTCTGCCTGGTTGTCTTTTGAAACCAGTTGTTCTGCTCTATTGAGATTATTAAGGACCTCTTTAACATTCTCCTTCATCTCATTTTTTATTTTAAAATAACTTACTCCAAGATTGTTATATGTAACAGCCTGCATTTCTTTGTTTTTGTGTTCCCGAAACACCCTGATTGATTCTGAAAAGTTTTTAATAACCAGCCTGTCGAACTTATTTTTATCACCAAAATATAAATTTTCATACACAATTGCAAGGTTGCTTAAAGCAATTCCATATTCTTCATTTGACCAGTCAGGGGACGTTTTGACTGCCTGTTTTAAATAATTTTGCGCATTAACAAAGTTTTCACTGTTTAAGTCAAACGGATAACTTAAATAATGCACTCCTAAATTATTTAATATGCTTTGGTAAAATATTAAATTTTCGTTTTTATCAATTAATGGAATTATGTTCTGATAATATTTCCTGGCTTCCAGATGGTTATATCTGACCTGTTCCCCTGTTTGAGAATGCAGTAAACAGGCATTCCCAAGGAAAAATGATATTATGGGATTATCAGGGAATTTACCTCCCCATACTGATATTGCCGTTTTATAATCCCTGTTTAGATACTGAACATATCCCCGCAGGAAAATTTTAATTAAAGAACCGTTATTTTCATTAAAATTTTTAACAGTATCCGTAAATTCAATATTTTTGAGATTAAGCAGGCTGGCAATGCTGTTGTCTATAGCAATATAATTACATGCCGGTCTTTGCATCGTTAAGTAAAACCGGATATTCCCGTCTTCTATCTTTCCCCAGATCATTAATTCTGCGTTTGACTTTTTTAGTTTTTTTAAAGCCTGCCGGTTATCGTTTATTTCTACAGATGTTTTTTTAAGAATTATTCCCGGTGGCGGCTGCAATGAGGTTTTTATTTCTTTTAATATATTTTCAGAGACATTGTCATTATCATTCCGGAAGGCGTTTATAACCCAGGTGTTTTTTTCTTCTTTGCCCGCAATTTTTAAAAAAAAGATGGTTAATACAGTAACGATAAAGAAGAAACCAAATATATAAGTAAGTTTTACATTTTTAGGCATTGTATTTTCTAAAATTTTGCTAATCAGCAAGAATTGTAATTATTTTTCAGATATATGTCAATATGTTATTGGTATTTTTTTCTTGACAAAGCCATTATCATATAATGAATGACCAGTCAGTCATAAATTGTGAACCGTGTTCCGTGATTTGTTGTCCGTAAATAAAATTATCAATAATTTTCCTGTTCGCGATTTACAATGCGTAGTATTTTGCCATGAAACAGACAGAAGAAAAAAAAGAAAACCGTAAAAAATTAATTTTAAAAACCGCCCGCAGGGTGTTCGCCAAGCACGGGTATTTTTTGACGACTATCGATATGGTTGCTAAAGCCGCGGACCTTGCCAAAGGAACAACTTATTTGTATTTTAAAAACAAGGAGTATCTTTTCTTTTCGCTTGTTGAGGATGGGTACAACGAACTTTTCTCTTACCTGATAAATATCAAAAATGAGAATGTCGACCCTCTGAGAAAAATTTATAACATGATAAAACTCGATGTTGAATTCCACGGGAAAAACGATGATTTGTGCAGATTGTTCTTTAGCAATCAAGCCCAGGTTGTCGACAATTTTCTGCCTAAATTCAGGCAGAAAATACTGGAAAAACATATGGAACAGATAAAACTTGTCGCGGAAATTGTGAGTGAAGGAATAAAGCAAAAAAAGCTGAAAAAAATGGATCCCATTCAATTGGCGATTGTCATAATAGGAATAACGCATTGCCTGAACATAACAAACTGTATGAATATTTCAAAGCAAAAAAGCGCCGAAAGCGAAATTTCTTTTATGTATGATTTTGTTTTGAATGGCTGCAGGAAACATTGACGCGCGAACGCGTATAAGCGTTAAAAGAAATATTTGCCAGAGCACAAGGTAGTTTAGATGAAAAAAACCGCTTTATTATTTTATATAATCTGTTTTTTACATGTGTCTTTTGCGGGGGAGGGAAAGCTGACTCTCGATAACTGTATAAATATCGCGCTTGAAGAAAACAAGCTTTACCTCGCGGCGAAAATCGATAAGGATCTCGCGGATTTGAACTTGAAAAAAGCCGTGGCTGTGGCCCTGCCCGAGATCAGCGCGAAATCTTCATACACAAATAACGGGCTCCTGCCTGAGACGGAGTTCCAGGGAATGAAAGTCACTATCGGCCAGAAAAAAATTTACTCAAACTCCTTAAGTATCAGCCAGCCTTTATTCAACAGGCGCACCTTTATACTTTTCAAAGGGGCAAAGATAACGGTCAAAAGTGAACAGAATAAATTGTCGGAAGAAAAAAACCTGCTTGTTTTTAATGTGACAGAAGCCTTTTACGGTTTACTCCGGGCGAAAAAAATTGTCAGCCTTCAGAAAAGCGCTATTGATTTAATGAAAGAACATTTAAAAAACGCGGAGGCGCTTTTTAAAAACGGCATTGTTATTGAAACAGATGTGTTAGGGGCGGAGATGGAACTGGCCAAGGCCGAAAAAAATCTTTTAACGGCCTCTCAAAATGAAATTCTCGCGGCGGAAAATCTAAACCTGGTTTTAGGCCGTGATCCCGGGTATCCTCTCGAAATTGAAGAAGAATTAAAAGAAATAAATTATACTGATGAGGGCCTTGACTTTTATCAAAATGAAACAAAAAGCAAAAGGCCAGCCTTGAAAAAAATAAAAGAGGATTTGCTCCTCGCGGAGGAAAATGTTTCCCTGGCCAGGGCGGGTTACTGGCCCACATTTTCGATAAAAGGCAATTATAACTGGAGCGATGATAAATTTGTTCCCGGGAATGATTCCTGGAATATCGGATTAACGGCGGACATCAGCCTTTTCAACGGAGGTTTTACCCGGATAGAAACAAGAGAAGCGGGATACAAACTGGAACAGGTAAAAAACCAGTTATGGCAGAACGAACAATCGGTCCTTCTGGAAACAAAACAGGCTTATATGAAACTGGAAGAAACACGCCAGCTTGTCGGTGTAAACAAAAAAATTGAGAATATAGCCGAAAAAAATTTTGAGATAATCAGGAAAAGCTATATGGCCGGCCTTGTACCAAACACTACTGTTCTCGAGGCATACACGGCTTTGCTGGAGGCGCGGACAAATAAGGTTTCATCTGATTATGATTACAGAATAGCTGTTGCGAGACTGGAAAAGGCAGTGGGAATATCTTTAATTGATTAAAAAAACGGAGAATATTTTATGAAAAAAAATCTACTGATAATTTTTTGCCTTGCTTTATTTTCTTTTTCCTGCAAAAATGGCAACGCGAAAGCGAACGTTTCCCCCCAAGAAAAAATAAAACTCATTCCTGTAAAAGTAGCATCTTTTACCCGCGGGCCGATCAAGAGGACACTTTCCACTTCCGGGGATATAAAACCCATCGCTGAAGCAAATATTACCGCTAAAATCGGCGGCGAGATAAAAGAAGTATTTGCGGAAGAGGGGGATAAATTAGAAAAAGGGAGCGTGCTTCTGAAAATTGACGATTTCCACGCGAAAAAAGAAAAAGAGCGCGCTGAAGCCTCGCTGATCGGCGCTTCCGCGAGATATCAATACGCGCAGGAAACCGCTGAAAAAACAGTAGCTGTCCAATTGAAGGATGCCGAAGCGAACCTCAAAACCGCGAAAGCCGCAATGGAGCTTATATGCAAAGGCGCCCGGGATGAAGAGATCAAGCAAATTAAATCTGAAAAAGATTCTGCCGAAGCGGTCTTAAATAATATTAAGGGTAATTACGACCGCGTAAAAAATCTCTGGGATAACAAACTTGTATCACAGCAGGAATGGGAGAAAATACAGACTGAACTTAAAACAGCGCAGTCAAAATTTGACGCGGTATCGGAACAATATAATATTTTAGTAAAAGGCGCGCGTGACGAAGACATTAAAAAAGCCGAGGCCCAGGTTGATAAAGCAACCGCTGCTTATGAACTCGCGAAACAGCTTTATGATTCAAAATCATGGTATAAGGACCTGAAATCCGCGTCCGCGTTTTCAAAAGAGGCGCAGGCGTCTTTCGATCTTGCCTCAAAAGCGGTTGATGACACGGAAATAAAAGCCCCTTTTTCTGGAACCATAATGAAAAAAAACGCGAATATAGGGGAAAATATCAAACCGGAGCAGGTAGTATTTTCAATAATGGATTTTTCAAAAATCAAAGTTGAAGCAAACATAGCGGAAGCAAACATAACCGAAATAAAGGCCGGACAGGCTGTAAATATAAAACTTGACGCTTATCCCGGGAAAGTATTTCACGGAAAGGTTAATCTGATTTCTCCCGGTATAGACAGTAAAAACAGGACCGCAAAGATCGAAATCCTGGCCCCAAATGAAGATAACCTTATAAGGCCCGGCATGTTCGCCCAGGTGGAAATAATCACAAAAGAAAATTTTAATGCCAATATTCTGCCGAGGGAAAGCCTTGTTGAAAAGGAAGAAAAAAAAGGTGTTTTTGTGGTTGAAAACGGGACCGCGATTTTCAAAAATGTCCAAGCGGGAACTGTCACGGATGAAAAATTTGAAGTCCTTTCCGGGATTAATAAAAATGACAAGGTTGTTGTCAAGGGTGTTTCGGATTTGTGGGATGGAATAAAAGTAGAAGTAATACAATAGCCGTTTAAACGGTTTAAACAGCTTGAACCGTTTTATTAAGGAGTTAAATTCGAATGCGCAAACTAATTGAATTTTCGGTCCATCACCCGGTTACAATGGCGATGGTCCTTCTCATCCCGATTGTATTCGGCATTTTTTCGGCGTTCCAAATGCCGGTCGATATGCTCCCTGAAATCAACGCGCCCACGCTTGTCGTGACCACTAACTATTCCGGGACAGGCCCCGAGGAAATGGAGAAGCTTATCACGCGTCCCATGGAAGAGGCTTTCTCCAGGATGAAAGACCTTAAAAAGGTCTCATCCGTAACAACGGAAGGCAAATCGACAATAATTGTCGAGTATGACTGGGGAAAAGACATGGATATCGCGGCCATGGATGTCAGGGAACAGATTGATAAGATAAAAAACCTGCTCCCTTCAGAAAGCGAAAAACCTGTAATACAGAGGTTTGACCCTAACGCGTGGCCAATTATATGGATCAACTTGTCAGGGCCGCAGGAATCCTACGAGGTGAGAAAGACCGCCGAGGATGTGTTCAAAAACGCGATCGAGCAGATTCCAGGGGTCGCTTCGGTGGAAATTACGGGAGGCAAGGAAAAAGAAATACAAATACAGGTTGAAACAAAAAAACTTCTCGCTTATAACCTTACCCTGCAGGATATATCTCAAGCTATAAAAATAGAAAATCTAAACATGCGGGCGGGAAAGGTTGAAGAAGGGCGGATGGAGTTTCTTGTCAGGACAATAGGTGAATTCTCATCGATTGACAACCTGAAAAAGCTAATTGTCTCAAACAAGGATAACAATCCGATTTATTTAAAGGACGTCGCGGATGTTCTAAGCAGTTATAAAGATGTCGTGAGCTACTCAAGATTGAACAAGCAGGACAGCGTCGGAATGCTTATATTTAAGGAAAGCGGCGGAAACACTGTAGAAATCAGCGACCTTGTTTTGAAAAAGCTTGAAAGCATAAAAAAACAGCTCCCGGCCGGGATGGTAATCGATATTGTATTTGACCAGGCGGATTATATCCGCGATTCTTTGAAAATGGTCAATGAAAGCGCCGTTTCAGGTTCCATTCTTGCCGTGTTTATTCTTTTCCTGTTTCTTATCGACTGGAGAAGCACATCAATCATATCATTATCAATCCCCATATCCGTGTTTTCAACAATCGGGGCGCTTTATCTTTCCAAAATAACCTTGAACATATTAAGCCTCGCGGGATTGGCCCTCGGTATCGGTATGGTGGTTGACAATTCCATTGTTGTCCTTGAAAACACATTCAGGCATATTAATTTAAACAAAGAGAATCCCGTGCATGCCACGATAGAAGGCACGGCTGAAGTCGCGATGCCGATACTTTCTTCAACAATTACCACTATCGTTGTGTTCCTGCCTCTCGCGTTTGTCAAAGGGATCGCCGGGGAGATATTTTTTGACCTGTCATTTTCAATCGCTTTTTCACTGGTTTTTTCGATTATAGTTTCATATACCGTTGTCCCCATGGCAACCGCGATCCTTTTTAAACGCAAAAAACACGCTAAGGAAACAAAACGCGAAGAAAAATTTTTTAAAATAATCCGCTGGACCGCCGGGACAATTTCCATAGTTATAGCGTATTTGGGTATGGGTTACAGCCCGTTAACATCCCTTGTTATTTTTATCATGTGTTTTATTGTGTTTAAATTCCGGCTTATGATAGGAACTAAAATTCTTGATCTTTACAAGGATTTTATGGTCTGGCTCCTTGGTAAACGGGTCCGGCAGGCGGGCGCGCTTTTAACTTTACTGGTATTTTTTATCCTAAGCCTTACGATAAAGCCCGGCATGCAGTTTTTCCCGCCGGGAAGGCAGAAACTTATAAGGGGTGATGTTGAGCTTAAACCCGGCGCGAGTTTAAACGCGACTGACAACATAGCGAGAGAAATGGAAGAAATAATCCATGAACTTCCTGAAGTAGTCACTTCGGCGATAAATGTCACACCTCAAAAAGCGGACATAACAATAAAAGTGGATGAAACAAAAGGAAGGCAAATCCCCGAGATAATCAATGTCCTGAATGAAAAATCCAAAAATTTTCCGGACGCGAATATAAAACTCAAAAGAATGGAAGGTTTCCGCCATGGCGAGGAAAGTGATATAAGCATTAAAATCATCGGAGAGGATTTAACCAGGCTCAAAGAAATCGGCGGGAAATTGCTGGCAGAAATAAAGGCGGTCCCTGACCTTAAGGACTTTGACATTTCCATTAAAGAAGCTTTGCCTGAAGTCCAGGTAATACCGAACCGGGCCAAAATATCAGACCTCGGCCTTAACACTCAATATATCGCGCACACCTTACAGACAAGTATCGACGGCGAAGTCGCTTCAACTTACTGGGACAAAAATGATGAGATAGACATACGCCTGAGGCTAAAAGACGCGAATAAACAAAATATCGACTTTTTAAACACTATACCTTTGACTAAAACCCTTCTGCTCGGCAATGTGGCGCATGTAGTAAAAAGCGCGGGCCCGTTGAAAATCGAACGTGAAAACCAGGTGAGGAGCGTGTCTGTGACGGCAAATTTGAAGGAAGGCCTCGCCCTCGGCGATACAATGCAAAAATTAAGTAATAAAAACCGGACGGGTTTTGTCGACACGTTTAATTTTCCTCCCGGTTACTCATGGCATTATGGCGGCCAGGGCGAAGAGATGATGGAATCGTTCAAGTATCTCATGTTCGCGCTTATAGAATCCTTAGTCCTTATTTATATGGTAATGGCGGCGCAGTTTGAGTCTTTCGGGCACCCGTTTTTAATCATGTTTACCATGCCGATGGCGTTTATAGGGGTTACCGGCGGCCTTCTAATTTCAAGGGACAAATTAAGCATTACGGCGATGGTCGGTATCATAATGCTCGCCGGTATCGTGGTCAACAACGCGATACTTCTTATTGATTATATAAATGTTTTGCGGAAAGAAGGCATGGAGCGCAAGAAAGCGACGGTCCAGGCAGGAGTTACAAGAATGCGGCCCATATTCATGACCACCCTGACAACCGTTCTCGGTATGCTTCCGATGGCCCTCGGTATCGGCGCGGGCGTGGAATTCTACAAGGCGCTGGCGGTCGTTGTCATCGGCGGATTAACGTTTTCAACAGGATTAACGCTTATTGTAATTCCGATCCTGTATAATATTTTCGAGGCAGGGAAGGTTAAGATATTTGAAGGAGTGAAGAGTTTGATAAGAGGTGAGTAGCTTAAAGTAAAATACCAATCATGGGATTCTCACCGGGATGTTTCTCCACCCGATCATAGTAATTTACACCTGGAGATTGTTAATAATGGCAGTTTCAAGGCCTTTTATCTAAAACTTCGTAGATATCTTTTTACATCCTCATGGCTTCCTGCCAATACAAGATAAAAGGTGTTATTTTCTTCTTTTACAACAACCCGGAGTTTAATATTAACTCTGAATTCATATTTATTATGATTTATTTTTTTGAATCGAAATCCAAATGGATCTTTTCCAGAAACAAGAAATGTATTAAACGCCTCAAGACTTTCCGCGATTTGGTTTTTATCCTGCGGGTTCATTTTTTTAATTGAGCGGTCAAAAGATGGTAAAACTGAAATTTTTTTCACTTAGTTGCCCTTTTTATATATTCCGAAAACTCTTTCCCCGGTTTTAACACCTTTGCCTCCGCCTTTTCACTATCTACAATACGATCTATATTAGTTAATTCTTCGGGCGTGTAGCGGGGTTCAATTTCTACAGGCGTAAGTTTTATATAATTCTCCTCAACATCCACCGCGAACAATTCATTCAATTTTAAATGCAATTTGTTCACTATTTCATTTGGAATAGTTACCTGATTTTTTATTTTCAATTTTGTAATAGTCATTACCTGTTCACCTCCGGCGATAATTATAACCTTAGTGCTATAGTATGTCAAGTCATACTTTCTAACATAATGGGGACAGTAACCAGAAGCGCTCATAAAACCCTGAATTAATTTGCCAATTGTTCTACAAATATCCAAACGGTTTATATAAAAAAAATTCATCCTATATTTATACAACATACGGGACCGGGGTATGGGGCCCGGCAATGAGGCTCTTTTCACGTTCGGAAATTGTTAAAATTATTCTTAAGGTGTAGACTGCATTAAACTAAATAATGAAAGTGCTTTTGTATAACATCTTGATAATTTAAATCATCGCTTCAATTTGTGTCCCATCTTTTATATGGTAATTTATTTTATTTTTAGCGCAAAATTCAATAATCTTTAAGCTTAAATCAAATATTGTCTCTGAATTAGGATTAGTTGAAGGGGTGAGGAGTTTGATAAGGGGTGAGGAGTGAATAATCATGGTTTGACAATTTTAATATATGACGTCTATTTTATTCTTGGTATCCCAAGATCTTTGCAAATTTTTCTTGCAAGATTGTCATTTATTTCATTATGTCTGGGAACTGATGAACGTTTATTCAATTTTGGATTTCCCCACCACGAATGGCTTCCACCTTCTCTGATAAAAACACAGCCATTTTCCCTAAGATACTTCAATAATTCAAGCCGTTTCATATAAGAATAGACGCCTCAATATAATTAGTGCTTGCTTCGCGAATTGCTTCTTGTTTATTCATATCAATAGCTTCTTTTAAAGTAATTTTAAGGCTTTTTAACAAGTCTTCTTTGGTTTTTTCTTGGCAATTAACACCTTGGATTTCTTCGATCCAGCCTATCCACCAATCACCTTCTTTTTTAATAACTGCTGTATATTGCATAACTATTCTCCAATCTTTAATTCTTTTCTATCATATTTGTATATATTATACTACAATTTTTGAAACTTTTAATGGAAAATATTTGAAATTAGTAATATAACATAGAAAAAAGGAGACGCGGAGCCGTCTTGTAAGTTGTAACGACTTGGAAATCGTTCCAATAATGTTGTAAAGTCTAATTAAAAAAAGTAAGTTGTAAAAAAGAGTAGGGTTCTATGCCCACCTGCCAAATTTAGTTTAAAGTGGATAATTGACTTTTCCACTCCCAATTTACGCTATCGGGTTTCGGGCTATCCTACTTCACAGTAGTTTCGCACTTGCTCCCCTGTCTCTCCTATTCATCTTTAAAATTGATGACTTCTGTATGATTAATTTTATGTATCTCTTGATTTAAAAATCTCAATTTTTTTAATAAATTCTCATATGATTGATAAGCATCATTAAATTTTTGTTTTGGCTCTTTAATAATGTCCCTTCCTTCCTTATGTATAACTTTAACGTATGCGGATTCCGTTAATCTGTTGGTAAAAACATCAATATCTTTTAATAAATTTTTCTTAATTTCTAATGCCTCTGATAAACTTACCTCTGTACCATCATAATTAAATTTTGATTTTAAATTTGCCAATTGTAATTCCCGATTTAATTTCACCCGCTTAGTCTGTAATTTCTTTAACTTTTCCTGAATTGATTCAATATTAAAATCTTTACTTGGTTGCAACTCATCTTCCTCTCTTGAGGAAAAAAATCCTTTTCTTTCTCTCTTTTCGTCAATTAGGTTTTCCAAGATTTTACTATGCTTGTCAAACTCATTTCTTAATTCAATTGCCTCATAAATATAAAGATTATTCTTGTTGTCAGACATTATCAAACTCCTTTCTTTTGTTCTTTTGTGCTTTTCAATATAATATTAATTTATTTTAAGTTTGTCAAGATAAAAGTAAAATTAAATATATAAGCAGGTTTGGAGCTTGTCTATACATCTACAATGTTTTTCTAACGGGGTTCACTTGATAACCACAGGAATATATGTTAAACTTTCTTCATTATGAAAGTCCTTTTAATCCAGCCCAGGAAAGGGCAAAAATCGATCGGCGGCGAGGATTTCCATATGTTCGAGCCGCTCGCGCTTGAATATCTCGCCGCGGGAATTGAAAACGAACATGATGTAAAAATCCTTGATATGCGCATTGAAAATAAACTTGAATCTTATATAAACACCTTCAAGCCTGATGTTATCAGGATCTCCGCCTACACAGTCCATGTTAATACAACTAAAAGTTTATGTGAAAAAATAAAAAATATCAATCCGGATATTTTTACAGTTGTCGGTGGTCACCACGCGACAGTAATGCCGGAAGATTTTTTAACGCCATACATTGACCTTGTCGTAATGGGGGAAGGCGTCCTTCCATTTAAAGAAATAATGTCCATGCTCTCACAGAAAAAAGAGATTGATAGAATCCCCGGGACCGCTTATATGAAAGATGGGAAACCGGTAATTAACGCTAAGAATGAATTTAAAGACCTTGATTCTGTTCCATTTCCAAACAGGAAATATTCCCAAAAATATCGAAAACATTATTACAGCGAATGGCTGAAGCCGCTCGCGTCAATGCGGACCTCCAAAGGATGTAATTTCAGGTGTAAATTCTGCGCGTTATGGAAGGTCGCGGAAACAAATTATCTGGTAAGAACACCGGAAAAAATCCTTGAAGAACTCGCGACTATTGGAGAGAAAAACGTTTATTTTGCGGACGATGAATCGCTCCTCGACGTGGAACGGATGATGACCGTCGCGAATCTCATAATAAAATCCGGTATAAAGAAAAATTTTTTCTTTTACGGAAGAAGCGACACCATAGTGAGGCACCCCGATTTACTGGCAAAATGGAAGGAAGCGGGGCTTAAACGGCTTTTCGTCGGGCTCGAATTTTTCAGGGATTCGGATCTTAAATTTATTAAAAAAGGTTCAACCGTCCAGATTAATATTGAAGCCGTTAAAATACTCAACCAACTTGGCATCGAAATATTCCCTTCATTCATAATAAGGCAGGAATTTGACGAAAATGATTTTAGAGAGCTGAAAGAATTCTGCCTCAAACTCGATTTTAATTTTATCGGTTTTTGCGTCTTAACACCTTTCCCCGGAACGGATTATTATAATGAGGTTAAGGATAAACTTATCACAACAAACTATGATTATTCCGACCTGTTCCATACATTGCTTCCGACAAAACTGCCCATTAAAGAATTTTATGAGGAGTATATTTCACTTTTCAATAATTCAAGGTCAAAAGCAAAACAGATCGAATTCATGAGAAAATACCCGCTCCGCGAATGGCCGTCACTCTTCAAGATATATTACAATTTCAACAACCAATTGAAGAATTTGTGGAGGGATTACGAATAATGTTATTGTAGGGGCAGGGCTTGCCCTGCCCTCTGTATTTTAAACATAATTTTCATCATCCTGCCAATTGATAGGATTGTTAATTATGTATTCCACAATTTTATACAATTCTGCTTCGTTTCGTATTATATGCTCATAATAATTACGCTGCCAAACGGGTACCCCTAACCGATTTAAATATTTATTAATTTTGATAGCTGAAATTGATTTTAAGACACGAACAACATCACCGATTGTTTTCCGTTTTTCATTATTCGCTTTATATTTGTTAGTAATTGTAGGGGCAAGGCTTGCCTTGCCCTCTGACGTTTCTGACATAACCATTGGTGTTGTATCAGAGGGTAGGGCAAGCCCTACCCCTACATTAAAATCATTGATCACTATAATTGCATGTATGTGATTCGGCATTATAATAAATTGTTCTAATTGTATTTGGGAAAATCGTTTCGGCAATTCCTTCCAGCATTTCTCGATAATTTCCCCACATTCGTTTAATTGCATTTTTTTATTTTCAATTCCACCTAACAAACATTCTTTATTCCTACAGCATATCGTTATCCTTCTTTCGAATAATCATAATTTTTTAATCTAATGGATCGCCTATGATGAATATCAGGATTGTATTTCATGGATTTGGAATTAATTTATTTTGTAGGGGCAGGCTTATCTAAATTAAAATAGCAATCAAAAGGATCATTTAGCTTCTCAAGTTTTGGGAAACATATTTTCTTATTTTTAAAGATATCTTTAGTATGGTTTTTCTCCTCCAACTCCTCAACATTTTTTCGCCTCTCTTCAATCATTTCACGAGAAAAGATTGTAGAGTAGCCCGCTTATCCATTTTTTTATCACCAGAAAGATAATTAATTTTAAATTCCTTTTTGTAAAACTTACCCCTTGTTAAAATTATTTACTCTTTCTTTTATTATTTTTCCCAGCTTTGATGAAATATCATTATTAATATTTACAATACCGCCCAGTAATGCTTCAGAATTTATATATTTCTTAAAAACTTCATCCGTATATTTTTTGTTAATGCCCAGGTACCCGTTGAATGAATAAAAATCGGTTTTTTTGATATTGTTTTTCTTTCCGTTGAGCGTCAACGCGAAATCCTCCTCATCCTTTATCAGAATTTTCGACGACACAATATCATACGCGGGCGCGAGCCTTATCAGTCCGTTATCTTCATAGCGTATAGAAAAATTTTTCAAGTGAGCGTCTCCGTTGCCAATTATGTAATAAAATAGTATTCTTTCAAATAACAATTGAACATCCAATCCCGGGATTTCCGATATTGTTTTCAGCTTTTTCCCTATTTCTTCATAAGAGCCTTTATATTTGTCTTTTTTTTCTAATATCTGCCCAAAATCCTCAACATGTATTTTATCTCCGCGGCTCCTGTCAAATCGCTTAACGATATACGCCAAACTCTCGTCTTTTAGTTTTATTAACGCGAAAGAGGGGACATCAATTTCCATTTTTCGCGCGAGAATTGTACAGGTCCACTCATTTTCAGGCAAATTATAAAATGTTTGGGACTGCGGTTTTAAAATATATTCGCCGCCTTCCGCGGCCGCTTCTATTTTATTTTTTTCCTTATTAAGCCTGACGGATACTTTTGGCTGTACACCGGATATGGAAAGTTTACCTGCCATTTTCTGCGCCTCGATGTTAATATCTGAAAGCTTTAAATCTATTTCCGGCGTTTCATCTGTATCAAAAACCTTTTTTAGACAACTTTTATGATAATTACCTTTTTCTTTAAATGATTCTCCGCAAATAAGGCAGTTCATTTTTTCTCCATAACTTTTATCGCGCCTATGGTGTCTTTGCAGGTGGCAAGCAGTAAACCAAATTTGTCGTTTTTGTCAATCTTTAACGATTTGCTTACGATGTCGAGATACCAGCCTTCAGGCAATAACCCCTCAAAAAATGGAAATAGTTCGCGGCTTTCAAACGGTTCTTTTCTTACTGGCAACGATATGGAAATGGGAATTTTGTTTTTAATGAAATCGATATTATAAATAAATTTATATCCGCTTTCTGTTTCTTCCAATAGTCCGGCTATTTGCTGTTTAAAATAAATTCTTGCTTTTCTTTTATTTTCTTTCATTTCTGATTGCCTCTAAATGATACCCGAAATATTCCAGCAATTGATTAAGTTTGTCCATTCTGATTGTCTTTTTCCCTTGTTCAAGGTCTCTTACAAATCTCAATCCAACTCCCGCCCTTATGGCAAAATTGACCTGTGTTAACCCGGATTTTTTTCGTAATTCTTTTATTTTTAATCCTATATCCATAATTATACCCTTTAGGTTATATTTATATATTATACCTCTTAAGGTATAATGTCAAGAAAATTTCCCTTTTTCACCTATAAAAAATTAATCATATTACACATTATACCTTATTGGGTATAAAAAAATCTGAATTGCCCCATATTTTTTAACGAAATATAATTTTTATCATTCTTCCAATCAACCGGGTTATTGATTGTATATTCCGTAATTTTATAGAATTCTGTTCCATTGCGAATGATATGTTCGTAATAATTGCGTTGCCAGGCGGGCACGTCTATATCGTTACGAATTTTGTGTTAACCGCACAGGCGCATCTCGCCTTGAATTAACGCAAAATTTCCCCTATTGTAGGGGTGTGATTTATCACGCCCTGAATTGTTTGACTGTTAGACGAGGAATTGGGCGACCCTGCATTAATAATTACAATCCCATGAATATGGTTTGGCATAATAATGAACATGTCCGATTATTATTAAGTGTTTGTTTTGAACGGTATTATTTCGAAATGGGTGCAATGCGCTGGACGATATGTGGAAAAATCCTTCCTATCAAGCGTGAAAATTGTTTTTATTTTATAGGCCTCGGCTGTTACGATAAGTGTCGCGTCAGCCAGATCCATCGGGTTGTCGGAATATTTTTTCATCAGCTCTTTCATCCGCACATAATAAGAAGGGGTGATATCGTGAATTTTAACCCCTCCGGCTATTATAAAATTCCAAAGTTCGTTCCTGCCTTTTTGCCAGTCATCGAGCAAATAAAAGGATTCTGTTAGTACCGCCCATGAAGTTATAAGAGAAGATTTGATTTCTTTTAGGGTATTTTTGCAGGCATTATGATAAGGTTCAGATTCGTCAAAGAGAGAAACAATCGGGCCAGTATCTATAATGACCATTTTTTACGCCCCGCCTCTGATTTTTTCTTTAATGTCTTTTTGCCGTCTGAAACACGTTTGCCGTAATTACTTCCTCCCGGTTCATGTACTGAAAAATAAATTTCCCAGGAAGTAACTTTATTTTCAATAACCTTTTTGCAGTATTCTCTAAGGGCTATCCTGACAATTTCCGATTTTGTAACGGCCGAACGCTGAGCCGCCCGGTTTAAAAATTCTTCTGTTTCTTTATCCAGTCTTGTGCTCGATGGCATGTTTTTAATTCTCCTGTCCTACATTATGTCCTACAGTAAGGCCTTTGTCAAGATAAATTTTAAAATTAGGGATATGTCTTGCCTGTTTTTTTTACAATCCAAGCCCCATATTTATTTTTGATTTTGTGACGGAAAGAATTTCCCCGGTTTCAACCCGCATTAATTTCAGGAAAAGTTCAAAATTATCGTCTTTGATATACATATCTCCGTAAACAAGCATTTTGGCGCCGATCATATTTCCTACTTTAACGGCGTTTTTTTCATCCATGAAACCGGCCATGCTTAATTCCATTTCTTTTACCGCGTTCTGGAGGTCTTTTCGTTCAACCATTTTGAATTTCCTTTTTTTGGTCAAGGAAAGCATAAGCTGTTCCGTGAAATATTCGGCATTCTTATTTTGCGCTGTTTCTTTCGTGCTTATGGATAGAACAGCCGCCGGGGTATTGTCATCAATGGTGTAACTTGAATAATCAATTAACTGAGAGGCGGCCATGTCAAATAATTTTTTAAGCGTTTCTTCTTTTTTTTCGCTTTCAATTTTATTCGCGATAAAATAATCTTCTCCTTCCTCAACGGGCTGGTCTGTAAAATTGCTTAACTCTTCCTTGGCGATTTTTATTATAATCGCTTCAAGTTTATCCGTTTCATAGTTTGAACCTGTATGGTGGCTGACACTGCCGGGCATCCCACCCTCACTTTCGCCTTTTTCACCGTAAGTCAAAAATATGTATTTAGCGGATGTATATTGTGATAATTGCCTAAGTATGTATTCTCCCATTGGGTCCAAACCGCCTGTGCCCACGCTGTAAATTTTTATCCCTTTATCCTTCGCGTCTTTTGCCGCATTGACATAAGTGTATGTTTGCCCGTAATCCAGGTGAGGCGGGGCATCTGTTACAATAAAACTTAGCCTGATGCCGTTTTTATTCCAGTCAATCTGTTGAATTGAGTCTTTTAACGCCGATTGTAAATCCTCCGGCCCGTCACCGCCGCCGGCAGTTTTGACTTTATTTAATTCTTCCTGGAAGATATTTAGATCCTTGGTCAGGGGGATAATTTTTGTAACAAATTCATCTCTCCTGTCCCTAAACAGGACCATCCCGAAACGCACTTCCGGCTTTGAAGATATGGACGCGATATTAAGTTTTATGAGTTCTATCGAAGATTTCAACCTGTCGATTTCTTCCTTCATGCTTCCTGTTACATCAAATATAAAAAGAATATCAATGGGGACATTTTCACTGGCACTTTTTTGATAATCCAATTTAACCTCAATCTCGCGTTTGCCGGCTCTCTCTATGGTAATTTCTTTTTTGGTTTGCACGTAGTTTATTACTGTCTTGTATTTTGAGATATTTCCCGCGTGTTCGGATGGAAAAAACATGAATGAACCGTCTGAATACGTCTGGCCTTTTGAAATTAAATTGTTATTTGAGAAAATATTTATTTCCGCGTTTGGCAGGGAATTACCGTTTATGTCCTTGACTGTTAATATTATTCTTTCTGAAATATTGATAGGGTAGTGCTGGAGATGCGCGAATTTATTAAGATAATCAATAAAATAATTAAATTGTTTATTATCGTTGGAATAACCGGCTTTTAAACCTGAACCGGATAAATATATCTCTTTAATTTTTTCTTCTTTTTTAGGCTCCATGGCCGCAGGAGCTACAGGTACCTCGTCTTTCTTATACATAGAAAACGCGCCTTCCGCTTCACTTGAGTAAAATGGCGATGCTCTCAACCTCTTTGTTGATGAGCTTGAACCCTTAACGCTCATAGGCGCTTCATAAATGGCATCTTCTGCGGCTTCAAATGAAGCCGCTAATTCCCGAGAATCCCTTTTAATCTCTTGGAACATTTTCCGGTATTCCTCATTTTCTGGATTAAGTTCAATTGCTTGTCTGATTTCATGCTCAGATTTATCCAATAAACCAAGGGACATGTATATCTTTGACGCCCATGAATGATATTCCGGGTTATCCCGGTTATTTTTTATGGCTGATTCTATTTCTGTTTTTGCATCCTCATTTTTCTTTTGCGCAAAATAAATTTGGGCCAGGTAGAAATGGCTTTCTCCAATAAGGCCGTCCTTGCTTCCGATGGAAACCACTTTTTTAAATACATCTTCAGCGTCTTTATACCAATAATTTCCGGGCATTGAAAAATAAGCCATACCCAGTTTAAATAATATTTCTGCATTTTCCGGCTTAATATTCAGAAGTTTTTTTAAAGCCTTTATCGCGTCACTGTAATTTTTCTTTTCCATATAAGACCCCGCTAAACGGTTATAGGCATCGATAATTCCCTCTATTGCCTCCTTGTTTTCGGGATCAACATTCAATATTTCATTATAAACATCAATGGCCTTTTCAAATAGCCCGGTTATCATATAATCTTTTACCACCACAGTCCTTTTCCTGATGTATTCCTCTTTGTCTCCTATATTCTCTTCTTTTTTTTGCTCTTTTACTGATTCTTCATTTTTCTCCCCGGGTGTTTCGCTTTTGACGGTCCCGGGAATTGTTTCAGCAAAGCCTTGTGAATGATTCAAAAATAACAATGAAAGTATAAGAACGATCTGGAAAAAATATATTCTCTTGGAGAACATAAATTCCTCCTTTTTTAAATAGAAGGGAGTATATCACTTAGGAGAGTCTATTTTTATTTATTCTGATTATATTGCTTGTTTAATCTTACGTCAATATTTTATATAAAATCTGTTTAAATAAAATCTTTCACTTTTTTATTTAATTTTAATATTTTTTCAGATTCAGGGGCATTATTATCGAGCAATTTAAATCCTTCAAATTCAAAACCGGGGGCGACAACACATGCGGCAAATGAAAAATTTCCTTTTGACCTTGCCGCCTGCCATACTCCGGTATTAACAAGCACCTGCCGGTTTTCCGGATTAAGTTCTTCAACTGAATATCTTTTCTTTTTCAAGTCAGCCTTGTGCAGTTCTAAACTATCCCCGTCCAGAAATATCCATATTTCATCCGCATCCACTTTATGCCACCTGCTGATTTCATTTTTGGTCAATAAAAAATAAATAGATGTCACGGCATTCCTCTTTTTGCCGTTAAATTGAATGAGATTTTCAGAGCGGATGATCTCTCTATACCACCCGCCCTCGGGATGTTTTTGAAGTTTATATTTTTTAATTATCTCTTCGCTGTTTTTAATATCCGCTTTTAAGATTTTTACCTGTTTCATATTTTATTGATTTTGTTATAATTTTCTTCATTACCATATTATCATTTTAATCTTTTTCATGACGAAAACGACTTATGAAACAGCCTCTTTTGTTTTCTTAATAAAATCAATTATTTTATCATCAACATTCATTTAATTGTCTGCCGATTGGTCCCTGACGATTTCTGCTCAAGCTCTTTCACTGCACGGTCAAAATCCGAAACATATAATCAATACTTGTTGCGTAAATATCTGTCACTTTCTGGTAAAAATTACGTTCACTGCTCCTGATATCACGGATTCGCTGTAATAATTCCTGAAAGTACCGCGCTTTTTGCCCTCCCTGCTTCAAACGCTCATTATCCAATGCGAAACCTTTAATGATATATTCTTTCAGGCGTTGTGTCGCCCAAATACGGAATTGAGTACCTCGCAACGATTTTACACGATAGCCAATAGAAATAATGACATCCAGATTATAATGCTTAACACTATATTCTTTTCCATCGGACGCAGTTCGTCGGAATTCCCGACATACTGATTTCTCGTCGAGTTCCCCTTCTTCAAATACATTATTTATATGTTCTGTGATTGTACTTCTGCCTTTTTCAAACAAATCCGCCATTTGATCCTGCGTAAGCCAGACCGTTTCATCTTTCATTGTTACCTGAAGTTTTGTTTGTTTGTCCTCTGTCTGATACCAAATAATTTGCGATATAATTTTATTCTTATGCATTTTAATTCTTTCTCTTTTTTAAAACAATTACCTTATAAAATAAGTCTTTCTGCCTCAACTAACGGCTTTAGCCAAAATAATAGTTCATCAAAATTAGCGTCCAATGGGAGTTGGTTACTCTCAACAAAGTTATCCATTGTCGGCAGTATTTTTCCATTAGCGTCACCATTAGGAAATGCCGCGACGCTCGCCCCAGCTCCAAGTATAACGATATGGCGACGCAGGTTTTCCGGTTTATTTATAAGTTGAGATTTCGTAATGCACATTTTTCCCTTCTAACTTTCTAATCATTCACCTTCACAACCTTCCGAACCACGCCCTGAATGCGAAAATCTTTTGAAACTATAATCGGCTGATATTTATTGTTTTTGGATTTTGGCAGTAAGGCAACGAAATCTTTATGCGGCTTAAAATATTTGACTGTCGCTTCATTATCTATAAGCACAAGCACTATCTCCCCGGCATTTGCAAAAGATTTGCTTTCAATCAACAATAAATCGTTATCTTCTATCCCCGCGGCATTCATCGACTCGCCTCTGGCCCGCAGAAAGAAATAATTTCCGGGTTTATTTTTAATAAGTGTTTTAACCACAGAAACATAGCCTTCTATATTTTCTTCGGCAAGAAGAGGTGTGCCGCAGGCAACTCTTCCAAGCAAGGGAATATTTATCAAATCTGTCTTTTGTCTTTCATAAAAATTAGTATTTCTTATTCCCTGTTTTTTCTCGATATGAATATATTTTCTTTCGGCAAGAACTTTAATAAATTGCTGGATAGAATTAACTGACGCATACCCTAGTGTATCTGCTAACTCTTTATAGCTCGGCATACGATTATTAATCCTCCGGAATTCCTTTATTGCTTCGAATACTTTCTGCTGTTTTGGCGTCAAATGTATTTTCATACATAGCATTATACATATAATATGTATGATTGTCAACATTTTTATACACTTATTTAATTTACCGATAAATCTCGAATTATTTACAGATGTTGTTAAAAACGGTTTCATAAGTCCCTTCTATTGCAGTCAGCTGCAGGATTTATGCAGCAAACGATATTATCTTAGTAAGATTTTTCTTATTTTTTCCTCTTGACAAAATATTTCTTACATATTATAATTAAAATATGATTAAAAATATTGAATCATCGAAAGGAAATCAGTTAATAGGATGGGTTACGGTTTCAAGCAAGGGGCAGATTGCCATACCCGTTGAATTGCGGGAAAAACTTAATCTCAAAAATGGAGACAGACTGCTTGCTGTCTTGAGAAAAGACGAGGACGGGTTTAATCTGATAAAATCATCCGCCCTGAATGACGTGTTTGACAAATTCGCGAAATAACATAAATCAATTCGCAGGGGGACAGACCCCGTGTGTCTGTCCAAAATAATGAGGGCGAACCCCTGCAGGAGACAAATCATGATAAACAAAGAGTGGCATCAAAACCATAAAATGCCCGCTAAGGCAACGGATGAACAAAGGCTTGAGTGGCACATGGAGCATGCGAAACACTGCAAATGCCGGCCCATCCCCGAAAAACTTATCCCTGTCTGCCAGAGCTGCGGCATGCCGATGAAAATTGAAAGCGACTTCGGAACGAACGCCGGTAAAAGTAAAAACAGAGAATATTGCACCTATTGTTACCAGGGCGGGAAATTCACAAAGCCGGATATCACAATGGACCAGATGACAAAAGGGTGTATTGGAATCATGGTAAAATACGGTATGCCGGAAGAACAGGCAAAGAAACAGATGGAAGCATTGATTCCATCTTTAAAAAGGTGGAAACAATTATAAAATATTTGTTTTTTATTTCAATTCCTCAAGAGCCGCCCATGAGGCGCTTACAAGGTGGCTGTTTATCCTTCCGAGGTTATTAAGGACGTCAAGATGTATCGCGGATGAAGCGATTGTTTCCTTTGTCCCGTGATGCAGGCGGCTGATATGCCGGTGATGCAGTTCGCGCTCATATTCCGCGATTTCCTCCCGCCTCGAGATTATCTTTTCCGCGAGTTTATAATTCCCGGTAAAAAGCGCTTCGATAAGCAGCGCGAAATTTTTTCTTATAATGGAGTAAAAATCTCTTATTTCATTTTCTCCTTCATTCGAGAAAGAGACATTTTCGTTTATCTTTTTCTCTCCCAGCCTTATCATGTTTTTGTCGACAATATCGCCGATATTTTCGATATCGTTTAAAATGTATAAAATTCCGGTGTCCGTTTTTGATTCATTTGTGGAAAGTGTGTTTTGGGCCATCTGGACAAGAAAATCGTGTATTGTGCGGTTTAATTTATCTATCTCATCATCGCGGGAACGCAAATTATCGATTAAATCGCGCTTGTTCTCAAGGATACCTGTAATTACTTCGTGCACCATTGCTTCCACGAATTTAGCCATTCTCGCGGCCTCGCGCCGGGCGTTATCCAGGCCTATCGACGGCATTTCGAGGCCTGACATTTTAATATATTTTGTCCGGCTTATCCGGTCTTCAATTTCCTTCTCGGGTACAAACTTATTCAGGAATTTTACTTCCCGGTCGATAAACGGGATAAAAATAAGCGCGCTTATTACATTGAACATTAAATGACCGTTGGCTATTTCCCGCCCAACCGAAGCCCGGGAAAATAATGAAGAAAATTTCATAGTTATTATCTCAAAACCAGGCATAAAAACAAAAAATAATACCGCGGCAATGATTTTATACAAGAGGTTTGCCCATACGGCCCTTTTGCCTTCATGGAACGCTCCCCAGCTTGCGACAACCACAGCCACACAGCTCCCCAAATTCGAGCCAAGTACCATAAGCAAACCGCCTTTAATGTCCAGGAGCCCGTGATTGGCAAGGATAATTACCATTCCTATGGAAGCTACGCTTGATTGCGTCAGGACGGTCATGCCGAACGATAATATAATCGACAAAAAAGGTTTTTGGCCCGCGTCGACGAGAATGCGCTTGAATTCATCGACATTTTCCAGGGATTTCATCCCGTCACCAAGTATCTTCATTCCAAGAAAAATAAAACCGGCGCTGAGAATGATTTTTCCGAAATAAATGTTTCTCCGGTTCTTGCTGAGGAGAAGAATAATTAAAAGACCGATAAAAATAAAAACAAGAGAATAGTCAGAAAGGTTAAAAGCTATCAACTGGACTATAAGGGCCGTCCCGATATGCGCCCCGAGAATAATAGCCAGTCCCTGCCAGAGCATTATAAGCGAAGAATCGAGAAATCCCACGACAAGGGAGATAGCCGCGTTACTGCTTTGAATTGCGAGTGTCGCCATCATGCCCACGAAGGCCGCCTTTAAACGGCTGTCGGTTAAATCTTTGAGGACATCTTTGAGTTTAAAACCGGCAAGCTTTTGGATATTTTCCCCGGCCAGGCGCATTCCATAAATAAAAAGGGCCAACCCCCCGAAAAAATTCAGGTAAAAAACTGTCCAGTTGTCCATTTCAAGATAATAATATTAATTTAAATTTTTTGCAAGAATATTATTGTAATCCAGTTTTAAATGTCCTTATATTTCTTGACATCTTAATAATATTTATAATATCATAAATATAAATACGGCCTTTCATTATGGGGGACAAAAGCATGAAATGTCTCAACAAATTCACATTAGTGGAGATAAAAAATTCCCCGACGGCTCAACTAAAAAAGGGATTAAAGAATAAATTTAAAATAACCCTGACAATAAATTTATTCCTGCTTCAAATATTTCCTGCCGGATTAACCATAAATATATCTTTCGCGCAAATCGACAAAGAAGATTCAGCTAAAGCTGTTTTTATGCTCCGTGAAACCGGTAAATATAAGCTTAATGAACTTTATATTTACGATGATTGCTCATACGTTTATTATAAATTATACGACAATAAAGAGTATGAGGGGTTCCTTTCTCCCACCGAGGAAGAACAGATCTCGGAGTTAATTAATAAATATAATGAAATCCAGTTCGATACAGCCTATTCATACAAAAATTCCAAAACATCAGTTTCCTGGGGTTTATGGGGTTTTGGAAAAAAAGAAAATATAGACAGCGAAGATTTAAAAAAAATCCAATTGCTAATTGACTCCCTGGTAAAAAGCGCCAATAAAAATATTTATATGATACTTCCAAAAGACACGGAAGAAGAAAGCAAGGATGCAGTTTTAATATTCCGCGAAAACGATATACATCAATTCAATAAACTATATATCTCAAAAACATATTCATTTACATACTTCAAATTATTATTAAATCAGGAATATAAAGGATTTCTCTCGGCGGACGAAGAAAAAAAGCTTACGGAATTTACCGATAAATACGGTGAAATCCACTGGACCACATTGCCGGAATCAGAAACAGGCGCTTTATCACAAACCTGGAGTTTATGGGGTTTTGGCGAAAAAAAAGAAATAGATGACAAAGATAAAGAAAAGATAAGATCAATCATTAATTTATTGATTGAAAGGGTCATACACGATAGTGATTGATATTTTTATCTATTTTTTATATACTATTTCTGAAAATATGTCGTATCCCGGGAGTTTACTGCGGCCGTTTAAAAACGCGAGTTCAATAAGAAATCCAATGCCTGCGATTTCGCCGCCGAGTTTCTTGACCATATTAACCACTGCGGAAACTGTTCCTCCGGTAGCCAGTAAATCGTCAACAATCAGGATTTTATCGCCGGGTTTTACGGCGTCTTCGTGAATCTGGAGGGTGTCTGTCCCGTATTCTAATTGATACGTTTCGCTGATTGTTTTATATGGAAGTTTTCCCGGTTTTCTGACCGGGATAAACCCAGTTTTCATTTTTGCGGCCAAAGCACCAGCAAAAATAAATCCGCGGGATTCCACAGCGACAATCGCGTCAATGTGTTTTCCCTTATAATGCTTTGCCATTTTATTTATTGCTGAGCGAAACGCCTTCTGGTCTTTTAATAAGGGCGTAATATCCTTGAAAATTATTCCCTGTTTCGGAAAATCAGGCACGTCGCGGATAATTTTTTTCAGGCTCATTTTTTTCTCCTTTTAAATTCTTTCAGGCGGCTTAAACAATTTGAACCGTTTAAACCGTTCAAACGGTCTTTTTAGGTACCTTCCTCCCACGAAGCAAGATATTTCTTCTGTTCAGGGGTCAGGGTGTCTATTTTAATCTCCATTGATTTTAATTTCAATGTTGCTATTTTTTTGTCCACTTCCGCCGGCACATTGTAGACTTTTTTCTCAAGCTTCTTTCCCATCTTTACCATGAATTCAGCGCCAAGCGCCTGGTTCGCGAAACTCATATCCATGACTACGGCCGGGTGGCCTTCCGCCGCGGCGAGGTTAATCAGCCGTCCTTCACCTAGAAGGTTGATTTTTCTGCCGTCGGCCATGGTATATTCTTCAACGGAGTCCAGGACAACGCGTTTCTTTTTGCTAAGTTTTTCGAGAGATGGAATATCCAGCTCGACATTGAAATGCCCGGAATTCGCCACAACGACGCCGTTTTTCATCACCTTGAAATGCTCTCCGCGGATAACATTGATATCGCCCGTTAAAGTGACAAAGACATCTCCGATTTTCGCGGCTTGGGCAATAGGCATTACACGGTATCCGTCCATGACAGCTTCAAGGGCCCTGATAGGGTCAACTTCAGTCACAATCACATTCGCTCCCATGCCGCGGGCCCTCATCGCGACACCCCTGCCGCACCAGCCATACCCGCATACGACAAAATTGGAACCCGCCAATAAAATATTCGTAGCCCTTAAAATTCCGTCAATCGTGCTCTGGCCTGTTCCATACCGGTTATCAAAAAAGTATTTTGTCATTGCTTCATTCACCGCGACAATTGGAAACGCCAGAACGCCTTTTGTTTCCATGCTTTTTAAACGGATAACACCTGTTGTTGTTTCTTCCGTCCCGCCGATAATGTCCGGGATCAAATCCCGTTTTTTGCTGTGAATTGTTGAAACTAAATCAGCCCCGTCATCCATGGTGATTTGCGGTCTTTCATCGAGCACGGCGTTAATATGTTTATAATAAGTATTATTGTCCTCGCCGCATATCGCAAAAACAGGTATGCCCTCATCTTTGACCAAAGAAGCGGCGACATCATCCTGCGTGCTTAACGGATTTGAAGCGCATAAAAAAACATTCGCGCCGCCGGCTTTAAGGGTCCGTACCAGGTTAGCCGTTTCCGTGGTAACATGCAAACAGGCGCCTAATGTAATTCCTTTCAGGGGTTTTTCCTTGCTGAACCGCTCACGGATAATTTTTAAGACAGGCATTCTTTCATCAGCCCATTCAATCCTTAATTTCCCTTTTTCCGCCAATTTTAAATCTTTTACATCATATTTCATTTAATCTCCTATTTTGAACTGTTCAAACTGTTTAAACGGCTTAAACTGTTTCTTATTACGCGTCAGCCCTTAAGAGTTCCGCCTTATCCGTTTTTTCCCATAAAAAGCCCTCGCCCTCACGTCCAAAATGTCCATATGCGGCAGTTTTGAGATAAACCGGGCGATAAAGTTCCAGGGTTTCAATAATTTCCCGCGGTGTCAATTTAAAATGTTTGCGTACCAGTTTATTAAATTTATCTTCAGAAATTTTACCAGTACCAAACGTTTCAACCATAATGGATACCGGCTCGGGGACCCCGATTGCATATGCGAGCTGTATCATACATTTATTCGCCAGTTTACTCGCGACAATATTTTTCGCAATGTAACGCGCCATATAGGTTGCTGACCTGTCAACTTTTGTAGCGTCTTTTCCGGAAAACGCGCCGCCTCCGTGAGGGGCCATTCCTCCGTAAGTATCAACAATAATTTTCCGTCCGGTCATTCCGGTATCGGATTGAGGCCCGCCAACGAGAAACCTGCCGGTGGGATTAATGTAACAATCTTTTTTCCAGTTAAAATTCTTTAAAAGTGAAGAAGAAATAACCGGCTTTATAACTGCTTCAATTATCTCATCCCTGGCCCAGTCCGCCATATTATCCGTCTTTTTATCAAGCGCCTCTTCTGTATGCTGGCTTGAAACAACAATCTTGTCCACCGCAATTGGCTTGCCATCTTCGTATTTTACCGTTACCTGTGATTTCCCATCCGGGCCTAAATATGAAAGAATGTTCTTCTTCCTGGCTTCTGCCAGCCTTCGTGCCAGCTTGTGGGACAGCATTATCGGAAGAGGCATAAGTTCTTTTGTTTCATCACTGGCATAACCAATCATCAATCCCTGGTCTCCTGCCCCGATAATTTTCCCTTTTCTTCCGACTCCCTGGGCAATATCCGGTGATTGACGGCCAATCGCGTTTAATATCGCGCATGTTTCATAATTAAAACCATATTTCGCATGTGTATAACCAATACTTTTTATCAAATTTCTTACAATAACAGGCAAATCAACGTAAGCGCTTGTTGTTATTTCACCGCCGACAATTACTAATCCGACGGTAATATATGTTTCACAAGCGACGCGGGTGCGAAAATTATTTTTGTTGGGCGGGTCCTGGCGGTAAACCTCGTCCAAAACTGCGTCTGAAATTTGATCGCAAACTTTGTCAGGATGCCCCTCTGTGACTGATTCCGATGTGAATAAATAGTTCTTTCCTACCATGTTAAACTCCTTGTTTAATAAACATTAAATTAATTTTTTTATTGCTTTTCTTAAAAAATAAGCTAAAATTTAATCAGAAAAAATATATGTTCAATTTTAAAAAATAAAAACCGATAAAATAAAAGCTGGGTAGCCAAAGTAGTCCTGATAACAATCCCATCCCTCTTGTTAATCAGGTGCAACTACTCAGCTGTTTTTGGTAAAAATCGCTGAGTAGTTTCTTTCCCGATATACAAGCCGGGTATTTATTTTTCAACCAGTTCAATCGCTTTCTGCGGGCAATTTTCCACGCAAATACCGCATTCCGTACAATCTTCAGGATGGACGACTTTTGACTTCTTGTCTTTAAGTTCAAACACATTTGCCGGGCAATTTTCCACACAAATTCCGTCGCCATCACATTTGTTTAAATCAACTTTTGGAAACATATTTTTCTCCTTTCTTAATTTCATCTTTTTTTTACTGCCGAAAAAATGCATTTAATTCTAACATAATCATTCCGGCACCGCAAGTGTTTTTTTGTTTTATTTTAAAAAATCCTTGACAAATACGTTAAGCTTATGGTATTTTAAAATAGATTTTTTGTGTGCAAATTTAAAAAACATATGTTAAAAAAGAAATCTTTCACAATAATGATTGTTCCTCATACGGATTCTAAGCCGGTCCATTTTCATATTACGATGCCGGTTATTGTTCGTATATGCGCTCTGGCCGGCTTTATCGCATTGATGTTTTCTCTTTTCCTTATAGACTATAATAATGTCAGATTAAAATTATTTTCTGTGGCTCCGCTGCAGGAAAAGCTTGTTAAGGAGCAAGAACGGCTTGCAGAGGAAAGGGCCAGGCAGGAAGAGGATTTAAAAAAAATCAAAGGGATTATGTCCCGTTTAAAAGACGTTGAAGATAAGTTTAAAAATATCACCGGTATTGAATCAAAATTGAAAAAGGGCGGGCAGGGCGGCCCTTTATATAATGATAAGGAATTAAGCCGCCGTATTAAAGACCTGGGATTTGGCAGGGAACTGGACACTAAATCCGAAGAAATTTTGGAAGATGTAAAAGATTTAGAGGATTCTTTGTATTATCAATCGTTGAGACTGGAAGAATTCTCAGAATTTCTTGAAAGCCAAAAAGGTTACCTGGAATCAATGCCGCTGATTTGGCCTGCAAGGAGCGGACACATTTCAGGGAAATTCGGATACCGCCGTTCTCCCTTTGGCGGAGAAAGAGAATTTCATTCAGGTCTTGATATATCTTTAAGGCCTAAAACACCTGTTATCGCCACTGCTAAAGGTAAAGTGATATATTCCGGATGGATCCCGGGTTTGGGCAATACTGTGAAAATATCTCATGGGAACGGGCTGGTAACTGTTTACGGCCATAATTCCAAACTGCTCGTAAAATCCGGACAGGTTGTTAAAAGAGGGCAGGATATCGCCCTCTCAGGCAATACTGGTTTAAGCACAGGCCCTCACCTGCATTATGAAATACAAAAAAAGGGTTACTTTGAAAATCCGATAAATTATATCTTTAATCTTTAAAAATCCAGGAGAAGGTAACAGCGGTGAAAAAAGAAGATGAAAAAATTGACCCAATAGACACTGTTTTAAGCCAGGGTGTAATTTTAAAAGGCGAATTAAAAGGAAACGGAAATATAAGAATAGACGGCCATCTTAGCGGCAAGGTCGAAGCCACGGGTGATGTATATATAGGTAAAAAAGCCGAAGTTATCGGGGATTGCCATGTCGGGAGCATTATCATCGGCGGGAAAGTAAAAGGAAATGTATTTGCCAAAAAAAGAGTAGAGGTTCTTCCCAGCGGGGAGTTGTACGGCGATATCCTTGCCCCCCGGATATGTATAGCGGACGGCGTTGTTTTTGAAGGAAATTGTAAAATAGCGAAAGAATCGGGTTATTAAACAAAATTTTCATGCCTAAAGATACCGGAGGGCGCGCCTCCTTTTTTTTTGTCCGGATAAAAGAGAATATTTATGCAAAAAACATTCAGCGAGATAAAGCAAAAAGAAAAAGAGGGGAAAGAATTAGTCGGTAAAACAAAAAAAGATTGTGAAGAAAAGATAACGATTGCCAGGAACAATCTTTTGGAAAAATATAATAATTCCCTTGCTTCTTTTAACAAAGAAGCGGGAGAGGTTTTTTCAACCAAGAAAAAAGAAATTGAAAATGAATTATATATTAAACTCGAAAAGGCGGAAAAAGAAAGAAATCGGATTATAGAAAAGGCGAAACTTAATTTCCCAAGCGCGTATGAATTCATAAAAGAAAAAGTTTATAAACAATTTTCCGGATGAATCTTTTCGCGGCAAGCCGCGAGGTATATAAAAAGCATTTTTTTTAAATCGCCCGCAAGCGGCGGGGGATTAGACCTTGTCCGCCTTTGGCGGATTAAAAGGGACACAATGGCTGTAGTTAAAATGAAAAAGTCTTTTATTTTTTCTCCCGTGAACTACACGGAAGAAATAATAAAAAACCTTCATGAACTTGGAATAGTACAGATTTCAGATATTCAAAAATTTGACGGTTTGAAAGAACTTTCACTCCCTGACATAAAAAACACTGATGAAAAAATCAGTAAAATCCAGTTTTTGCTCAGCTTCCTGCCTGTTCTCCCAGTAGAAAAGAAAAGTTTTGTCCTGGATATGATGGCCGCAAAAAACCTTGTGCGTAAAGAAGACTTTGAAAATTCAATTTCGGGGTTTGAATGGGAAAACATATTTTCGCGGTGTGTGGAAATAAATAAAGAACTTGAAGAAATTAAAAAAAAGAGGGAGATTTACCATCATACTATCCAGGAACTGGAGCCGTGGGCTGATTTTAATCTTCCCCTGGATGAGATAAAAGGCACCCGGTTTACATTTGTCATACTCGGTAAAGTGGAAATAGAGGTTTACCCGTGGCTGTTCGGCGATCTCAGTGCGAAAAGCAATATATTTATTATAAACGGGATCAAGGACACAGGCAGGGACAGGTATTTTATTTTACTCGGGCTAAGAGATGAAGAAGGCACCCTTATTTCCGTATTGAAAAAATTTAATTATTCGCCTGTAACTTTACCGGAAGGAAAAGAAAAACCGAAAGAAATACTCGCGAAAATTAATAACGAAATTACAGCGCTCTTCCAAAAAGAAAAGCTTTTACTTGACGAAAGGGCAGGATTTTCCCAAAAAAGGCAAACTTTAATCAACCTTCATGATTATTATTTATGGGAAAAAGATAAAATCACCGTTCAAAAAAATTTCAGGGAAACAGAAAAAACAATTTTAATCGAGGGCTGGATAAAATCTGAGGATACCGGAAGGTTAAAAAACATTTTAGCGGGAATATCGAATGACATATACGTTGATTTCCGGGACCCCGCCGCGGGGGAAAACGTCCCTACCGCTTTAAAAAACAATCCTGTTTTCAGGCCCTTTGAATTGATAGTTGAACTTTACGGAATGCCGAATTATTATGAAAAAGACCCCACACCGATTATCGCCGTGTTTTTTTCAATTATTTTTGGTTTTGCGCTTGGAGACGTGGTTTACGGTATCGCGCTCTCACTGATTTCATATTATATCTCGAGAAATTTAAAAATGGCCGAGGGCGATAAAAAGATATTCGGCCTGTTCTTCTGGGTCGGCGTAACTACGATTTTTATCGGCGCCATTACAGGGACATGGATGGGGGATTTGCCCGACAAATTGCCGCCTTCACTGGGATTTTTCAAAACACTGAAAAATTCACTCATGATTATCGATCCTTTGAACCAGCTGATCCCCTTCATCGCGCTCGCGCTTGGCGTGGGAGTGATCCATGTTTTTACGGGACTTGGATTTAAGGCATACCAGAATGTCATAAACGGAAAAATAGTTGACGCCTTATTTGACCAGATTGTATGGATTTTCCTTGTCGGCTCATTAATCCTTATGGGTGTTGTCAAGGTAAACCTTATTCCAAATAGTTTATACCCCGTTTTTTCATGGGCCGCGAAGATTTCAACCCTGTTAATTTTGCTTTTTTCGGCAAGGGACACAAAAAATATTTTCGCGAGGGTCGGCCTCGGGGCGTACAAACTTTACGGTATTTCAGCCTACATCGGCGACATACTTTCATATGTCCGGCTTGTTGCGCTCAGCCTCGCCGGTTCGATTATCGCCATGGTTTTTAATATCATGGCTTTCCTGCCGGGTAATCCTTTCGCGAAAACAATCACGATAATAATCTGCCTCGTCGGCGGACATATTTTCAATTTAATCATAAATATGCTCGGTGCTTTTGTGCATACAGCGCGCCTGCATTATGTTGAATTTTTCGGGAAATTTTATGATAACGGGGGAACACCGTTTAAACCTTTCCGGCAGGAAGGCAAATACATTGTGATAGAATAAATCAATAAAAAATAGATTCGTAAAAGAAGGAGGATTGAAATTGAAAAAATCATTATGTTTTTTATTAATCGGCTTGATGCTTGTCTCATTTACAAAATCGTTTGTAAATGCCCAGGAATCCGCTGTTGAACCCGCGCAGGCGGAAACAGTCATGCAGAAAAGCGGCGGTATTGACGGTGTTACGCTTGCTGTGATAGGAGCCATAATTGCTATAGTTTTCTCCGGTTTCGGCTCAGCGAGAGGGATTACCCTGGCCGCGGCGCCTGCGACCGGGATTATGAGCGAAAATCCCGACATGTTCGGGAAACTTCTCATCCTTGTGACATTGCCCGGGACACAGGGTATTTATGGTTTTGTCACCGGCTTTCTTGTGCTTTTAAAAATCGGAATTATAGGGGGGGCGATCCAGCCTGTGACTTTAAACCAGGGGGTACAGATCCTCGGGATCTGCGCGTTCCAGTCATTTATAGAATTATCATCCGCCATTTACCAGGGCAAAGTCGCCGCCCACGGCATCGTGATGACCGGCAAGAAACCCGAGGCGTCAATGAAGGGTGTTATCATGGCGGTCCTTGTTGAAACTTACGCCGTCCTCGGCCTTTTGGCCGGTATCCTTGGCATCTGGTTCGGAATCAGGTTTTAAAGAGGAACACAAAATGGGTAAAGAAGAACTCCTGTCAAAAATTAAATCTGAATTTGAAAAAGAGGCAAATCAAATTACAGAAGAAACCACCTTGATAATCCGACGGATGCAAAAAGAGAATGATGAAAGTATTTCCTTAAAACGCCATGAGATTTTTGCCGCGCTGCACAAAAACCTTGAAGATATCCGCAGGAAAGACACAATAGAAACCGACATAAAGATACGGAATTTGTTTCTCGGGGTAAAACAATGTTTAATAGATGAAGTTTTCGAAAAAGTCCAGTCCGAAATAAAAGTAACGGATTACCAAAAACTTATTGAAAATATGATAACGCGTTCAGTGCAGGACGGCGAGGGAGAAATCATTTTTTCAAAAGAAGACAGTAAAATTTTCACGGATGATTATGTCAGGGGAATCAACAACCGCCTGAAAACGTCAGGGAAAAACGCGGCACTTAAACTTGGGAAAAAATACGGGGATTTCCGCGGCGGATTTACCCTTCGCTACAGCGGGATAGAAATAAATAATACTTTTGAAACAATCTTTGGCAATTTACGCAAAGACCTGGAGATGGAGATTGGACAGATACTTTTTTCAAAAAAATAATTATTTTCTGGATATAGAGAACCTTCACATGGAAAATCCTTATTATGGTTATGTTTCAGGAAGGCTCGCGATACTGGAGAAATTTATTATGGACCAGAGCGCTTATAAGGAATTGATTTCTTCGGCGGGCGTTGAAGAAATGTTAAAACTCCTGGAAGATAAATATGGTTTTAAAGCAAAAAAGTCATGGGAAGATGTTTTAAACAAAGACTGGGCAGCTACTTACAATTTGGTTTATGATCTGGCGCCGAAAAAAGAAATATTTGACATATTTTTTCTCCAGTATTCCTTCCATAACCTGAAGGTGCGTTTAAAAGAAAAATTTTTAGGGCATAAAACCGGAACGCCTTTTTTTGAGACTGCCCCGTTTATTTCGGAAAACAACTATCCGGGTTTACATCAATTAGTAATGAATATAGAAGAAAATTTTTATAAAGAAGGCCGTTTCCAGGATGTTGACTGTATGCTTGATGAAGAGTACTTTGTCCTTCTTCTGGAAAAAACAGAAAAATTTAAAACACCTTTGCTTACAAGCCTCGTTAAAACATGGATTGACCTTGCCAATATCAAGCTTTTTTTTCGTTTCAAAATGCTTGGAAAGGAGAAAAACAGTTTATCCGGATTTTTGTTTCACGGCGGGAATTATGAAGAAAGGTTTTACCCGGATATTTATAGTATAAGCCCCGATAATTTAAAAAAAGAAATAAAAAATAATTATTACGCGGACCTTTTTTTTACGGGGATTAAATGCCTCGAGGATTTAAAATCCATGGATGAACTGGAAGAAAACTGCGACAAATTTACCCGGAAACGGTTTAATGAGACAAAACATATAGTTTACGGCATTGAACCTATGATACGCTATTTATTGCGGAAAGAAAATGAAATTAAAATACTTAGGATGATATTTATCGGCAAAGAAAACAATATCGCGGAGAATATCATTGAAGACAAAATAAACGGGTATATTACTTAAAATATTATGTCTAAAATCGCTTTTATCGGCGAACAGCCGTCAATATTGGGTTTCAAGGCCATCGGGGCGGACGCGTTTCCCGTGACAAACGGGAAAGAGGCGGTGCCGCTCCTTGAAAAAATGTTTAATGAAGATTATAAAATAATCTATATTACCGAGCTCTTGGCGGAACAAATCCCGGATTATCTGAAAAATATCGACAGGCTGTGGCCGATTGTGACAATTATACCGGGCTTTAGAGGGAGCAGGGGGCTTGGTAAAAACCGTCTTAGAAATTATATCATTAAGGCGACAGGAACGGATATTTTAAAGTAAAAATGAAAAATTCAAAATGAAAAAGTGAGGTATCAAAATGATAAAGGGTGAAATTTTGAAAGTCGCGGGGCCGCTTGTAGTAGCTGAAAAAATGGACGGCGTCAATATGTATAATGTCGTCAAAGTAAGCAAACATGGGCTTGTCGGTGAAGTTATTGAGCTTAAACAGGACAAGGCTTCCATACAGGTTTATGAGGAAACCGTCGGGATAGGACGGGGAGAACCTGTGGAGGACACAGGGAGCCCGCTTTCACTTGAACTCGGCCCGGGCCTTTTGGAATCGATCTTTGACGGTATCCAGAGACCACTTGACATAATTAAAGCCAAAACCGGGAATTTTATATCGCGCGGAATTTCCGTCCCGGCGCTGGACAGGAATAAAAAGTGGTCATTTGAACCCCTCGCTAAAAAAGGCGACAAGGTTTCAACGGGTGATAAATTAGGAGTCGTTCAGGAAACCGTCCTGATAAAACATTATATAATGGTGCCGAATGACGTTGAGGGTGATTTAATGGAAATTTCCGCAAAAGGCGAATACACGGTCACCGATCTGATAGCTAAAATAAAAACCCGCGACGGAATAAAAGAGGTCACCATGCTTCGCAAGTGGCCGGTAAGGGCGATGCGGCCTTACCAGGAGAAACTGCCGCCGAAAGAATTACTGTCTTCCGGGCAGAGGGTGATAGACATGTTTTTTCCCATTACCAAAGGCGGGACAGCATGTATCCCAGGTCCTTTCGGCACAGGAAAAACAGTGGTCCAGCAACAGCTCGCGAAATGGGCGGACACTGATATTGTGATTTATATCGGGTGCGGTGAACGCGGTAATGAGATTACTGACGTCCTTCTGGAATTCCCTGAATTAAAAGACCCGAAAAGCGGTGAATCGCTGATGAAAAGGACTGTTTTAATCGCGAACACATCAAATATGCCCGTCGCGGCGCGCGAGGCATCGATATATACCGGTGTTACAATGGCCGAATATTACAGGGACATGGGTTATAATGTCGCCGTAATGGCGGACTCAACCTCTCGCTGGGCCGAGGCCCTGCGGGAAATATCCGGGCGTCTCGAGGAAATGCCGGGAGAAGAAGGTTACCCTGCTTACCTCGCGTCCCGAATAGCCGGGTTCTACGAACGCGCGGGACAGGTGGTATGCCTCTCGAGCAAGGAAAGAAGGGTTGGAAGCATATCTATTGTCGGTGCGGTATCACCCCCGGGAGGAGACCTTTCCGACCCGGTAGTACAGGCAACCCTGCGTATCGTAAAAGTATTCTGGGGGCTGGAAGATAAAATCGCGTATCGCAGGCACTTTCCCGCGATAAACTGGCTCAGGAGTTATTCCCTTTATATTGAAAATATCGAGGAATATCTAAAACGCGTAGCGCCTGATATTCCCGGTCTCCGCGCCAAATCAATGCGCATCCTCCAGGAAGAGGCGGAACTCGAGGAAATTGTGCGCCTTGTGGGGATAGACGCTTTATCGGACCATGATAAGCTTACGATGGAAACCGCTAAATCAATCAGGGAGGACTTTCTGCACCAGAATGCTTTTGATATGCAGGACACTTACACCTCCCTTAATAAACAATACAATATGCTTAAACTTATCATTAACTTCCATCAAAAATCCCTGGAAGGTCTGGAAAAAAAGGTCCCCCTGAAAGAAATTTTTAAACTTCCCGTCAGGGAACAAATTGTTAAAGCGAAATTTACACCGGAAGAAAAACCGGAAATTCTTGTGAATTCAGAGAATGAGATGAATCAAATTTTTGAAAAATTATTTGATCAACATACGGAGAAAAAATAATATGTTCAAAGAATATCTTTCCGTTACAGCTGTTAATGGGCCGCTTTTGCTCGTGGAACGTGTCGAAGGAGTTAAATACGGTGAACTTGTTGAAATTGAGCTTGAAAATAAAGAGGTCAGGCGGGGCCAGGTACTGGAAGTTTCCGGAGATAAAGCCCTTATCCAGATTTTTGAAGGAAGCTCGGGTATCAACCTTACAGGGAGCCGCGTCCGTTTTACCGGGAAAAGCATTGAGATCGGTGTTTCGCTTGACATGATGAGCAGGATTTTTAACGGGCTCGGCGAGCCCATAGATAACGGGCCCCGGATCCTGCCCGAGAAAAAAATCAACATCAACGGGAGCCCGATAAATCCTTACGCGAGAGATTTCCCGAAAGAATTCATACAAACCGGAATTTCCTCCATTGACGGGATGAACACTCTTGTTCGCGGGCAAAAACTTCCCATATTTTCAGGATCAGGCCTCCCCCACGCGAGAATCGCGGCCCAGATAGCGAGACAGGCAAAAGTCCTTGGGAAAGAGGAAGAATTCGCCGTGGTATTCGGGGCCATGGGTATCACATTCGAAGAAGCGGACTTTTTTATCGAGGACTTCAAAAAGACAGGGGCGATAGACCGCGCCGTCCTTTTTATTAATTTGGCCAGCGACCCGCCCATCGAACGTATCGCCACGCCGCGCGTTGTTTTAACCACCGCCGAATACCTGGCTTTTGAAAAAGACAAGCATGTGCTCGTGATCCTGACCGACATGACAAACTACTGCGAGGCGCTCAGAGAGGTTTCAGCCGCGAGGAAAGAAGTACCGGGCAGGAGAGGCTACCCGGGATATTTATATACAGACCTCGCGACTATTTATGAACGGGCGGGCCGGGTCCAGGGCATGAAAGGTTCTATCACGCAGATACCGATCCTTACAATGCCTGAAGACGATAAGACCCATCCTGTCCCGGACCTGACAGGCTATATCACTGAAGGGCAGATAATAATATCTCGCAGCCTTCACCAGAAAAATATCTACCCGCCGATCGACGTTTTGCCGAGTCTTTCCCGCTTGAAGCAGAAAGGCATTGGCCGCGGCAGGACAAGGGACGACCACGCGGACCTGACAAACCAGTTGTTCGCTGGTTACGCGAGAGGGAAAGAGGCGAAGGAACTCGCTGTCATTCTCGGTGAGGCCGCGCTTTCTGAAACAGACAAGCTCTTTTCAAAATTTGCCGACGAGTTTGAAAATAAATTTGTGGCGCAGGGCGAATACGCGAACCGGCCAATCGAGGAAAGCCTGAATATCGGGTGGGAGCTTTTGAAAATCCTCCCGCGCAGTGAATTGAAACGGGTGAAGGAAGACCAGATTAAGAAATATATGGACAAGAATCAGTAAAATGTAAATCGTAAAAAGTAAATAGATGAATTCCAACACTTATTACGATTTACGTTTCACGTTTTACGAACACCAATTTAATAAGACAGTAAAGATGCCATGATTTAATCAAATGAGGAAATAAAATGTTAGCTGATGTCAGCCTTACCAGGATGAACCTGATGAAAATGAAAAAGCGTTTTGTTATAGCGCTTCGCGGGCATAAGCTTTTAAAAGACAAGCAGGACGAGCTTATGCGTAAATTCCTGGAGCTTCTTGACGAGATAAAATCATACAGGCTTGATGTCGAATCCGAACTCGAAAAAGTCCATAAGCAGTTTTTCTGGGCGCAGGGCGTGATGTCCAGGGAATTTCTCGAGGAGGCCGTCATGGCCCCGCAGGTTTCCCTTAATTTAACAACCAGCCAGGAACAGGTATTTAATATCCAGACACCAAAGCTTGACTTTAGAATCGAAGGCGATATTTATTCCTACGGTTATCTTTTTACATCCCAGCAATTAGATACAGCGCTGGACGGATACAAAAATATCCTGCCAAAAGTGCTCCATCTATCCGAGATCGAAAAAAGGGCCGAGCTTTTGGCGTCCGAAATCGAACAAACAAGAAGGCGTGTAAACGCCCTCGAATACATATTAATCCCCGAGTTAAAACAAACCATCAAATACATTTCCATGCGGCTTGCCGAGCTGGAGCTTTCCAACCAGATACGGTTGATGAAAATCAAGGATATTGTAAGGAAACATTAGATTCAAAATATTTGACATATGTTAGATATTTAACTATAATTTTATAGTTAAATTATAAGTTTTTTACAAAATACTAATTTATATTTTTAAGAAATCACTTCATTAAAATTATTAATTGGTAATAATCAAGTTAGTCAATATACTGGAGACCAATGAGCGAAATTAATCTAGCCTAAGTTCCGCAGTTTTAAAATCAAGCTTCTTATTTTTCAAGGGGTTGCGGGTTTTACCCCCTCAAATTCTGCACTACATTTTGTATAAAAACCGGACGATTAGGGATCTTTATTCCCAGCCT
>JBFMCF010000061.1 GCA_040754625.1 bacterium
GTCTGCTGGGCGAAAGCCTCTTGAAGAAAGTTATCGGAAAGCCGTGTGAGGGAAAACTTCAAGCACGGTTTGATGAGGGGATGCTGGAAACGGAACGAAAGTTTTGCGCCAGTGTTCTACTCTACAATAATTTGTTATAGGCAATCAGCTATTACAGCGAATAAGCTTTATCTTTCAATATGAAACAGAATACATTTAAACACTGCTATATTGATGAAAGTATTCACGATTCCATTGGTATTGTAGTTACTGCCTTTGTTTTTTCTGACGATAATTTTGAATATTCTATAACAGAGGCATTACAAAAAGCCGGTTTGAATACGTCCCAAGATGAGTTTAAAAGCAGTGTACGTATGGATGTAAATGAACCAATGCAAAAAGCAAGGGAAAATCTACTTGCGCTTGCTGGCTGCAAATCAAAAATAGCTGTTTTTTAGGGCCATTTTCTCGCCCACATTTGGGCAGACAAACTCTTCAAGCTCTTCAATCTGTCTTAGTTCGAAATGCAATTCCAGCAGATTCATTGTCTGCTCATTTTGATAAAGAAATATTCCCCTCATTGAGTGAAGCGGCTCGATTACATGCTTTATTTCATTCTTTGAAAGGTTGCAAAATTTATGGGCGTGAAGATTCTAGTAGCCCTTCAATTTATGCTTGAAGGGCTACTAGAAAATAAGGTTGAATATCTAATTGAAGCGAAGGCAATAGGCATTGAATTAAAAGACAGTCATTTGCGACAGGCAATAGAATATTGCGCAAACAACGGCGCACAATGGGTAATTCTAACTAATGCCTTAATATGGCAGGTTTATAAAATCAAATTTGAGAAACCAATCAATTTTAATTTGGTTTGCTCTTTCAATTTTTCAGAGATAGACCCCAAAAATGAAGAACATCAGGAACAATTATTTATAATATGCAAAGAAGGCCTGGTAAAAGATGCAAGAGAAGAATTCCATGAAAAAATTTCAACTGTTAACAGATTTATTCTTGGCGCACTAATTCTAAGTGATGAAATTATAAATGTTATCAGACGTGAACTTAAGAAATTATCCGATGGGGTTTTAGCAACACCTGAAGAAATAGCAAAAGTTCTTACCGACGAAGTATTGAAACGAGATATTTTTGAGGGGGAAGAAGCTTCAAAAGCGCAAAATCGTGTACGCCGCTTTTACGATAAAGCAACTAAACGGCAGAGAGAAATTTTAACAGATAAACAATCTATTGAAATTCAACAAAATGTTTCCTTGCCAGACAAATCTCTTATTGTCGCCCAACCTACGGAAGATAAAGATTGATATATTGGTTTGCAAAATAATAATATATTTGTTATAATCTTTTTGGAGGTAAAAAATGAATCTTAAAATTATTTTAGAACCAAGTGAAGAAGGTGGTTATACCGCTATTGTCCCCGCCCTTCCGGGATGCATAAGTGAAGGTGATACGCGAGAGGAAGCATTAAATAATATTCGTGAAGCAATTGGTCTTTATCTTGAGCCTGTTGAAGATGATTCAAATTTTTCTCCGGTTGCTGAACAACTCGAAATAGCTGTATGAGTGAAAAAGTCCCAAGTTTAAATTATCAACAAGTCATCAATGCTTTAAAACGAGACGGCTGGGTGGTAGTTTGTCAAAAAGGCAGTCATATTCGTTTACAAAAACATTTACTTTCCGAAACACTGAAAATCATTGTGCCTGCACACAAGCCAATAAAAAGATCAACATTATCACATGTTTTGAAACAATCTCATTTATCAGTACCAGATTTTATAAAATTAATTTAAGAATCCAACATTGCGCTACACTGGACGGGCAGTAGCCCGCCAGTGAGCTTCCGCGATTGCCTGTCGAAAAACCCCTATTTTCATAAAAAAGTACTTTCTTCTGATTAAATAATAAGGTATAATGTAAAAAAAATATTATAACTGAAAGGAGAAAGTATTAAATGGCCCGCTATAAGAACTATTCGTATGAACAGACCATTATGGTTCCAGTCCGCTATGACCGCCAGATAATTCCCGGAAGCTTTGAAGAAGCAATAAACAGAATAGTGGATGAGCATTTGGATCTGGAAGTATTTGAAACACGGTACAAAAATGATGCAACCGGCAGGAAAGCGTATAATCCGGCAATATTGCTTAAGATAACATTATTGGCGTATTCCAAAGGGATAACGAGTTCAAGGGAAATAGAAGAACTATGTAATGAGAATGTGGTTTTTATGGCACTATCCGCGGACAGCCATCCAGACCACTCAACGATAGCGTCATTCATATCATCCATGGGAAATGAAATATCCCCAATATTTACGGATATTCTTTCAATATGTGATGAAATGGGTCTAATCGGCGGGACAATGTTTGCAATTGATGGATGCAAAATACCTTCAAACGCGTCAAAAGAATGGAGTGGCACAAAGGCCGATTTTATTAAAAAGAAAGAAAAGATAGAAAATAAAGTAAAGTCCCTGATGAAACAGCATAAAGAAAAAGATAATGAAGAAAAAAAAGATAAAGATGATGAAGACAGAAATAAACGCATAACTAACCTGAAAAGCAAAATAGAAAAGATCACAAAATGGATAAATGAAAATGATGATAAAGCCGGGGTTAAAGGTAATATAAGAAAAAGCAACATAACAGACAACGAGAGCGCGAAAATGCCTTCATCCCATGGAGTAATACAGGGTTATAACGGAGTAGCCGTGGCTGACAAGAAACACCAAGTAATTTTAACCGCCGAAGCTTATGGTAACGGTAACGAACAAAAAGTATTAAAAGATGTTCTGAACAAGACGGAAGAAAATCTAAAAGATATAGGAAAAAACGAGGATTTCTTAATAGGGGGATTAGAGAGGGGATTAGAGACGTAGATAAAAGTATAAAAGAATTAAAAAACGAATTACGATTTTAACCAGACAAGAGACTGTGTGAAAACTCCTTTTAGGATTATATCACCGATGATATAGTTATCAAGGAAAGATTAAGGGGAGTTGGTTCCTATCGATACTATGGTGTGAACGGTTCCATAGATAACTGGCGCGAGATACTTTTTCCCCTATTAAAAATTAAGAAGCAACGTTAAAATATTTGTGTTATAATTTTATTAGAATTTCCGAAGGAGGAAAAATATGCCCTCGTTATTACAAGAAGTAGAAAATAAAGCCAACAACCTATCTGAAAAGGAACGCGCTAAATTAGCGCATAAATTAATTCTGAGCTTGAACAATGAAACGGATAAGGGTTTTGGAGAAGCATGGGAAGCGGAAATAGAGAGGCGCATTAAAGAAATTAAATCCGGTAAGGCTAAAGGAAGGCCTGCTCAGGAAGTACTTGCGGAAATACAGGCAAAATATTCATGAAGAATATTGTTATTTGAAATAAACGGCCCGGGGGCGAAAATAGGTTTTGACGAAAATAAGACACAAGCTTTTTTCTATGCGGAAAGAAATAGAAGCATTGGCGTTAAAAATCCTAAATGTAAATTTGTTTTGTTTGAAAAAATCAGCGGAACGTGGAAATTGACGGCAACATTTCCAGCCTGGACTATGTGAAGAAAAGATAATTCAAAATATAAAAAAATAGAATATAAACTTGCCAATTATGAATGTATATATTAAGCTGATATTCGCCATATTTATTTCCGTTATTTACGCTACAGTATATGCAAATTCAAATATCTATCCCTGGCTTGGCCGGTATAATGAAAGACATGCAATTGGTAGTCAAATTGCGGTTCCGGCCGGATATCAAAGGATGAACGTGCAAAAGGGTTCTTTTCCATATTGGCTGAGACATATGCCCCTGAAAGAGGGACAGACTGCGGTTTATCTTTATAACGGGGAAAAAAAGGAGAATCAGGAAGCACACGCGGCTGTGATAGATATAGATACTGGCAATACCGATTTACAGCAGTGCGCGGACGCGGTCATCAGGCTTAAAGCGGAATATCTTTATTTAAAAAGGGATTATAAATCTATTCATTTTAATTTCACAAACGGGGAGAATTTATTATTCGAAACATGGATAGCGGGATACCGTCCTGTTGTGACCGGCAGTAAGATAAAATGGCAAAAACAGGAAGAGCCCGATTCCACATATTCAAATTTTAAAAAATATTTAAAAGCAGTATTTACATACGCCGGAACGTTTTCGTTAAACCAGGAACTTCAAGCAGTCGGTATTAATGAAATGGAAATCGGCGATGTTTTCATCCAGGCGGGATTTCCGGGCCACGCGGTTATTGTAGTTGATATGGCTGTCCATCAAAAAACCGGGGATAAGATATTTTTATTGGCACAGAGTTATATGCCTGCGCAGGATATTCATGTCCTGAAAAATCCTTCAAATGAATCATTAAGTCCCTGGTATGAATTGATGTTTGAGAAAGAGCTTAAAACACCCGAATGGACATTTCAGAAAGAACACTTGAAAAGATTTCGGAATTGATTTATCCGCTTACATTTTTTCCTGCTTTGAAAAAATATTTTTCATAGAGATTTTAATAAAAATAAGGCATTCAAGAATTAATTTCCTCCATGAATACCCATGAATAATTTTTTTTATAAATTTCAAAACTGTTTTTGGCCTTAAATAAAATTCACGGTAAATTCTTTGTTTGTAATCCAGCAAGACTTCTTTGCTGAGCCCTTTGGGTATAAAAACAAGGTCAAAGGTTGTAAATTTATCCCAGTCCTTTTCCAGTGTTCCAAACTCCTCAATTTTTTCATAGCTGTCCGAATTCGGGAAAGGCGTAAAATAAAGGGGGAGGATGTATGTCAGGTTAAGTTCTTTTATAAAATTTATTGTTTCTTCCATCGTTTCTTTCGTTTCGGCGGGGGGGGCTATCACGATAAATCCGATTGTTTCCAGTCCCGCTTTGGACGCTGAATCAACAGCCCCTTTAATTGTCTGTATCTTTGTCCCTTTTTTTATAAAATCAAGAATTTTTTGAGAACCGCTTTCAATGCCGAATGCGATTGACCAGCATCCGGATTTTTTCATTAACGATAAAAGCTCAAAATCAACGAGATCTGCCCTGGTCTGGCATGACCAGGTTAAATCGATTTTTTCCGACAAGATTGTATTGCAGAATTCAATTATTTTATGCCTGTAAAGCGTGAAGGTATCGTCATGGAAATTGATGTCTTTTATTTTATAATTAGCCTGCAGGTATTTTATAAGGCTGATTATATATTTAACGGAGTAACTCCTGTAACTGTTTTTTAATCCTTTGGAGTCACAGAAAATGCATTTATACGGGCACCCCCGTGAAGTAAGAAGAATTGAAGAAGGCATTCTCCTGAATTTTTGTATTGACGGCCGGTATTTATTTGGGAAATTTTGTAGAAGGTGAAAAGAAGGAAACGGCAGTTCGTCTAAATCTTCAATAAAACAGCGGGCGTCTGTTATTTTGATTTTGTTGCCGGTGCGGTAAATTATTCCTTTAACATTTTCCAGGGGGGTGTTTTTGCTTAAGGTGTCCAAAAGTTCAACGATTGTGATGTCCCCCTCCCCGATTACACCTATATCAAAATGGGGATAATCGTTCATGGTTTTTTCAGGCAGTGATGTTAGATGGATACCACCGATAATAATCTGGATACCCTTATCAGAAGATTTAAGTTTTTTTGCAATTACTGCGGCGGTTTCGATGGATAATGTCATAGCTGTGATACCGACAAATTTCGGATTGATCTTTAATATTTCTTGGACAGTCAGCCCGATACTGAATTTTGATATTTCGGCATCGAGTATCTGGCTTTTAAACCCTGCTTTTTCAGCAGCAGCAGAAAGATATAAAAGGTTAACCGGAGGGTTATGACTGCCAATGGATGAAAATTCCCGGAGCCTTCTTTTACCTGCAAGCGGCGGATTTATAAAAAGTATATCAATCATGATGGGTTTAAATAAAATCTTTGTTGGTTTTATTGCTAAAAAGATATTTTAATAAAGTAAAAAAGCCTTTTAAAAGCTCCCCGGGATGACTTAACAGATTTTTTGCCTGCTTTATTATATAGCTGGGCCTTAGATAAAATTCCCTGTAAAATTTTTTTTCATTCAGGGTCGACTTTTGTTCATCCATCGGGTCCTTGAATCTATTTTCAAAAGGGAAAAGATTGAATTGGATTTTGTCTTTATATTTTTCATAAATGTCTGTTCCCGGCCATAGTTTTAACTTTTTGACAAGAATATAATCCAGTCCGGTTTCTTTTGCAAGAGTGATACTTTCGTTTAAATCTTCCTCTGTTTCTCCCGGGATTCCCGTGATAAAGAAACTGCTTATTTCAAGACCGCTTTTTTTTATTTGGATTAATTTATCTTTTAAAATATTTTTGTCGATTTTTTTGTTTAAAATATTTAATATTTTCTGGGAGCCGCTTTCAATACCAAGATAAACCCGTTTACATCCTGATTTTTTCATAGTTTCAGCGAGTTCCGTATCCAGTGTATCTATTCTGCTGAGGCATGTCCAGTTTATATTATTTTTTTCAAGCAGTCTGCAGATTTGCAAGGTATTCTTTTTTTTAAATGTGAACATGTCGTCCAAAAATCTGATATTTTTTACGCTGAAATATTTAAGATTATGTTCTAGTTCCTCTTTAATATTTTCCAGTGAGCGGAAATATACTTTTTGCCCATAGGTATGGATGCAGAAACTGCAATTGTATGCGCACCCGCGGCTGGCAGTCATAGTTGTGAACGGCCGGCCAAGGTATGGTTCCCTGTAAATCTCTAAATTTTTTCCGATAATAGATAAATCGGGAAAAGGGATTTGGTCGAGGCTGACAATTCTTTCTGATGCCGGATTGACTGAAATTTTCCCGTCCTTTTTAAACGCTATCCCTGTTATATTGTTAAGCGGTTCATTATTTTTGATTTTGTCGTAGAGAGAGGAAAAGGTCAATTCCGGTTCACCCCGGATTATGATATCAATAGAAGAATTATTTAATATTTTTTCAGGGAAAACAGTAGGAAAAAAACCCGCGGCAATAATTACAATTTTTGGGAATGAAATTTTAATTTCATTAATTGTTGTTAAATCCTCGTTAAGTGAAAAATGTCCCACGTAAGTAATTAAAATATCAGGCTTAGACAATGAGATTTCACTTAAAATATCAGGAGCCTTTTTCCTGTCCGCGATAGAATCAATGAAAAAAACAGGGTCATTTTTCCATTTTTTTACAATAGTCGCAAGTTGAAGCAATTCATGCGGAGGGAAATAAAAATTGGGTGAATAATAAGAAGATATATACCGTCTTATTATTTTATCAGGATAAGGAAGATTGATAAACAAAGATTTCATGATATAAAAAATATTTTTTATTTATCTTCTGTAAAAGCATAGAGAAAACCATCTGAAGACCCGCAATAAAGTATATTGTCTGCAATTACAGGGGACCCCCCTATGTCTCCGCCGGTTTTGAATTCCCATACTTTTTCCCCGGTTGAAGCTTTCAGGATATATATCGAATCGTCCATTGATCCGAAATAAACAAATTCCCTGGTGGCGACTGCACAGGTCAGGATCCTGTCTCTTGCCAGGAATTCCCACAAAATTTCTCCTGTCTCAAGATTTAAGGCATAAAGATTTTTGTCCCAGCTTCCCACAAAGACCTTATTTTCGGTAATTGACGCGGGAGAACAGATTTTATCTTTTAATTTTGTCTTCCAGATTATTTCCCCGTTTTTAGGATTAAAGGCATATACAAAGCTGTCCCAGGATGGAACAACTATTTTATTTCCGGAATAACCGGGAGAAGCTTCGACGCTGTTACCTGCGCGGTAAGCCCAGTTTAAGCCGCCTGTTTTTTTATCCAGGGCATATAGATAATAATCCATTGAACCTATAAAAATTTGATCTTCAATTACAAGGGGCGAGCAGACCCATATTTTCCCCTGGGTTTTGAATTCCCAATTTAGTTTCCCGTTTGATATGCCAACCGAATAAACATAATAATCATAGGAACCAAAATAAACGGAATCCCCGTCGATGGTAGGAGGGGAATATATTTTGTCCCTGGATTTAAATTTCCAGGCAAGTTTCCCTGTTTCTGCGTCTAAACAATAAAGATGTTTATCCAGGGATCCAAACAAAATTTTATTTTGAGCGATCGCGGGCGAAGATTGAATCCATGAACCGGTTTTAAATTTCCATTTAAGCCGGCCGTTTAGAGCATCAATGCAGTAAAGATGGCTGTCGTTTGTTCCGAAAAAAACCATGTTTTTCCAAACAGCGGGTGTGGAACAAATTTCTTTACCTGCCTTGAACTTCCAGATTAATTTTAACGGCGGCCTGGGGTAATCTCCCCTTATCCCGTTTCGGGCCGCATTTTGGTGAAATGTAGGCCATTCAATGTCCTGGCTATATATTAAAGGCGGGTTGGTGAAGATTGAAAAAAATATTAATAGGACAATAAAAAAATTTTTCACGTAATATCAAATTACATTTTGTAAAAATAATTATTTTCCCCGGTTAAATTCATAGATTCAATAATTACTTTATTTTTCTTATCTTTTACTGTGTAACCGATGGTGTATGCTTCTACTTTGTGTTTTTTGAGGATTTCCATGCATTTTTTTACATCATTTTTAGATACCGTGACACAAAAGCCTATACCCATATTGAATGTTTGGAACATCTCTTCATCAGAAATGTCCCCGAATTTTTGAATTATCCCAAAAATAGGCTGAGGTTCCGGCAGGCAGTCAATGATAAAACTGATATTTTTATTATAAACCCTTGTCAAATTTGTAAGCCCGTCACCCGTTATATTGGATAAGGCTTTGACATTAATTCCTGACCTTAGAATCTCCATTATTTCCGGCACATAAATATGAGTTGGTTCGAGCAGTTCTTCTCCAAGGGTCCTTTTTAATGCGGGGAAATATTTATTTATTTTAAATCCCGTTTTATTTAACAGCACGTTCCTGGCTAGTGTCAGTCCGTTACTGTGAATGCCGCTGGAGCGGAGCCCGATAACAATATCACCTTCCTGCAAATCCTGCCCGATTATTATTTTATCCAGGGCGACGATTCCGATACATGTCCCGGCGATATCAATTCCGGAATCATCTTCATATCCTCTTATCATCTCTTTTATCTGCGCTACTTCACCGCCAGGGATATTTATATTTGCCTGTTTCGCGCCTCTATATAATCCTTTTCCTATTTCCTCAAATATTTTCGGGTCAACTTTTTGGACCGCGAGATAATCAAGCATCGATAAAGGCTCGGAACCCACGCAGATAAGATCATTAACATTCATCGCTATACAGTCTATGCCAATTGTGTCGTATTTATTCATCATCTCGGCGATAAGAAGTTTTGTGCCAACGCCGTCGCAGGAGACGGCCAGTCCCATATTATTTCCCATATCCAGGACATTCGCAAAATAACCTGATTCAAGGACAGGCCTTCCGATGCCTTTACGAAAACTATCTGCCCTGCTTATCCATTTTAACAGGGATTTCATGCCCTTTTCTTCCTGCAGTGTGTCAACTCCGGATTTTGAATAACTTAGTTTTTTTGCTGGTTTTAATGAAGGTTGTTTCATAATGAAGAAATGATAACAGATATTCATTTGAAAGTCAATATGCCTGTAAATCCCTGCGTATTCGGCGGGTTATTTGATATAATATATCTGTTGTAACATTTTGAAATTTGAATGGTAAAAAGAAATGGAGAGTTGTTTTTATGAAAAAAATGAAATGGCTGGCTGTTTTTTTATTGTTTTTGAATTTAGGTTGTTACCGGGGATTAATCAAAAGACAGGAGAATTTTCACAAAATAGAAGGTGCGGTAAGTTATAAAGATGAGACATTGCCTGGTGCCTCAGTCGAAATATTTCTGGAAAGCGGGATTTCTAAAGATGGAATTGATGCAAAACCTTTTGCGCGCTTAAAAACAGGTCCGGACGGGCAATTTGCGGTTAATCTGCCGCAAGACAGTTATTATTTCAGGGCGTGGAAACCAAAAGATGAAAGCGCAGAAAAATTTGGCGAAGGGGATTATTTTTGCTATTATGGCGGGAACCCTGTCGCTGTTATTGGTTCCAGGAAGGATTTATTCTTAAAATGCGTTAAAATCCATACATTAAAAAAAGAAGACAAGTTCGATTTAAGCAAACCGGAATTAACAGGGACTATAATTGATGTCAACGGCAGGCCCCTGGAGAACGCTTATGTATATCTTTTTTCTGTTTCTAATCCGGATTCCAGGCGTGCGGCTGATATATTGTCAGAGCCCACTTTGAAAGACGGGAGTTTTTCGATTATGTTTGATACTGCAGGGTCCTATTTTTTAATGGCAAGGAGGCGCCAGAATACAGAGGAAAAGGGGCCTTTAAAAATAGGCGATTATTACGGATATTATTATGGCAATCCTTTAGAAATAAAAGAAAAAACGAAAAGGCATTTGATATTAGAATGCGTGGAAAAGAAAAAAGATTACCTGCCGGTTAATTTCAATGTGCCCGAGGGAAAATCCGCTATCCGCGGGAGAATAACGGATAAAAATGGGAATCCTATAAGCGGTGTATTTGCTTTTACGTATAGAGATGAGTTTAATACCGGGAAAAAGCCGGATTATAAATCTATGATAACCGGCGAGGACGGTTTGTATACTATCCTTATCGGAGAGCCTGGTTTCTATGTTGTCGGTGCAAGAAAAACACATGGCGGTCCGCCGGAACCAGGGGACATTTATGGGGTTTATGACAATGCCAGTAATAATAAGCTTAAGATTAAAAAGGGTGAAGTTGTAAATAATATTAATATAATAGTGGAGGATATCAAGTGACGAAAAGAATAAATTTACTTATTATATTATCAATAATTATATTTTCCAGAAATGCTAAAGCTGTCACGCAATTCACAAATGCAATGATTTCAGAAAACACAACATGGAGCGGGGAAATAATAGTCCTTGGGACTGTTACTGTGGGGAAAAATGCAAGTTTAACTATTCTGCCGGGAACTGTTATACGATTCATCCCGCCTGATGGAAATTTGAATGTTAAAGGGACGTTATTGGCAGGCGGGACATATGAGCAAAGGATAACTTTCACTTTGTATGATGAAAATAATCCTTTGGAAAAATGGGAGGGTGTGATTTTTTCTGAGGGAGTAGAAAAAGATACAACAAGCAGCTTGTCAAATTGTCTTATTAAATTTGCAAACACAGGAATTAAATGTTCTGAAAAGACAATATTAAGTATAGAAAATTGCAGTTTTATTAAGAATAATCTGGGTATTAACATTTTGTTGTCAAGCGATGTCACAGTAAGCCACAGTGAATTTATTGAAAATATAAACGGTGCGGTTGCCTGTGAGCAGTCGAATGTAAAGATATTAAATAGTTATTTTAACAATAATAATGATTTTGCAATTACCTGCACAAAAAAAAGTGAAGGTGTTATAGAAGAAAATTTAATTATAAAGCATCGTTATGGTATTATCTTTGCGTTTGTTGAAACAAAAGGCATTATAAAAAATAATATTATCCAGGAAAATGAATTTGGGATTTTTGTTGAAAGATTGCCGGAATTAATGGTTTCCAACAATACCCTGCGAAATAATGACTATGGTATTTATCTTGAAAGGGGGCCGAAACCGGGTATTACCATGAATGAAATAACTGAAAACAGGATTGGGATATTTATCCGGCAAAATTCCGGTTTAAATGTCAACGATAATAATATTTATAATAATAGAGAGTATGAAATAGGGTTGAAAGAAGTGTCCAGTGATATTATAAGAAAAATGAAACAGATTGTGAAAGATAAAAAGGACACCAAAGATGTTTTTCCTTGTATGAAAGATGGATTAGATATACCGGATGATGTATTAACTGATTATATTGATGCACAAAGAAATTTTTGGGGCGAAGAAATGACAAAAGAAATGGAGTTAAAAGGCGATAAGGCAAATATAACAAAAATTCTGGATTTCTATGATAATTCTGAGGCCCTTGGGAAAGACGGCAACATGTATAAGGAAAAATATATCTTTTACGGTGAATGGAAGAAAACGGCTATAGAAGGGGCTGGCGCGGGAAAAAAGCCTTCATACGGTTTGATTATTACCAAGTGAATAAGTTTTTTTATGGTATCCACATAAAAACTAAAGGATAAAGGCCGGGATAATTTTCTTCAATTTTACTAAAATCTATTTTTTCAATGATTTTGGATTCCATGTCCATTATCACGGTCTGGCATTCAGGAGTTTCCCTGAAATAACAAAGCTTTTTGCCGTCAGGCGACCACATGGGAGGTGCTTCTTCAACAAACGAAGGGGACTTAGTCATGTTTTTAATATTTTCACCTTTAGTATCCATCGTAAAAATTTCCCAATTTCCCTCGCGGTTGGAAGTAAAAGTTATAAAACTGCCGTCAATTGACCATACGGCTGAGCCGTTATAAGAATTATCTTTTGTAAGAAGTACCCATTGAAAAGTTGACCCGTCAAGTAAACCAATGTCCCAGCTTCCCTCCCGGAATGAGTGAAATAAGATTAAAGGTTCCACTTTCCCATCCGGAGTTACTTTTTTAGATATTTGTGTGCCAAACGCGAAGGTAGCGTTATTTTCGGAATATTTTTCCTTCCAGTAACTAATTTCAGATTTACCTCTTTTATTTTCCCAATCCCAGGTATTCTCTTTAAGATCGACGCCAAATTTATTTCTTATAAGTTTAACATCGGTTTGATTTGAAACTATATTATTGTGTATGACTTCAGGTTTGGAGTTTTCCGCAAGAATTATACCGGTCTTGGAATGTGAAATAGTATTTTCCAGGATGTATCCCGGCGAGTTGATACAAAATATTCCCGTATTATTTTCTGAAATTATATTGTTGTAAATGATGGGGGAGGAAGAAACACATGTAATACCATAAAATCTTTTATTATATATTTTGTTTGCGGTTATTTCGGGAGAAGAATTGTAAAGTATAATACTGAATTCAGAAGTGCCTTTAGAAAGGTCGTTATTTATAATTTTCGGATTAGAAAAGGATGAGCATACAATATCAGCCCCCAGAGTTGTATTTATCGAGTTTTCGCTGATTAACGGAGAAGAATATACGTCGCAATAGATAGAATGGCCATAATTTTTCTCCAGCGTATTTTGATAAATTTCAGGGTTTGACCATAAATTGCAGTGAATAGCCGATGTGTAAGTTTCAGCGGTGCCGTTATTTTTAATAACATTACCGGTAATTTTGGGAGAGGAATGGTTTTCACAGATAATTGCAATATCATTTACCGAGAGTATATTATTTTTGATTAGGGGAGAGGCTTTAAAACATGCAATTGCGCACCGGGCATTTTCTATACGGGTATATTCTATTATGCTTTCACTCGAAGGTTCTCCGTCGAAAATAATTCCCTGCCAGCTTTTTTCTTTGTCATTTTCAGAGGTAAAAACTATATGATTGTTTCCATCTCCCTTTGCGTATAAATTTCCATACACGAGAATTTTTATCAATTTATCCCTGTGGAAAGAAATTACAATTTTAGTCCCAGGTTCAATAATTAGGCGTGAATTTTTATTTATAAGAAGGTCATTTTTGATTAAATAAGGACCTTCTTCTTTTTTCCAGGTAATATTCCCTTCTATTACAGGTTGGTTGATGGCGGTTTCTGCATGAATTTCGGGTATAAACAATAGAAGAAAAGATATTACAAGATAAAACTTTTTTGGCATAATTTTAACTTCTGGTACAAAGAGGCTGATTAAAACTATAACGCCCCAATAAAAATTGAGGCGTTAATAAATTACATTTAATAAAAAAGAAATCAGTGGGTTATTACGTCACTGCCTTCTTTAATATTGCATGGCGGCGGCGGCCATATATAAAGAATGGTCTGGTATCCCTCGTAACCTTTATTATAAGCAATGCTGTTAATTCCTATTTTCCCTGAGCCGTCTTTTTCCATCAAGTACAAATTGTCAAATTCATCACGGAACGCTATTTTTTCACCGTTAGGCGACCACGCCGGGTATTGTTTGTTTGAGGGGTCTTCTGTAAGCTGCAGGGGGACAAGATTTTTGTCTTCCATGCTGATAACATAAATTTCCTGGTTTAACTTATTATCCCTTTTGGAGGTAAAAGTTATTTTTTTTCCATCGGGCGACCAATTTGCCCACTCATCGCTTGCCGGGTTATTTGTTAAGTTTTTCATTACAGTTACATCTTTATTCATTAAATAAATTTCCCAGTTGCCGTCACGATAGGATGAAAAAATGATTTTATCCCCATATATATGCCAGGGATAATTATTGTCTATTTTTGTTTCCCTTTTGTCTTTTAATAAAGTTGCGTGTATTTTAGGGTATTCATCGAATGATATTTTATCTTTCCTGACAGGGTCAATATTGATTTTTGCATCTTTATTGTTGACAAAAACACTCTTTTCAATGTCGGACATGTCGCCTTTTTCCCACCAGTTTTCTCTCGCGTCGATTTCCCCTGTTATTGTGTTTATAGTATTTTTGTCTTCAAGCTTGATTGCATATCTTTTATTGGGTTTAAAATGGTTATAATTTATTATCGGCCTGGAATCCCCGATGATGGAAATCCCTTCGTTATTTTCTGAAAGTGTATTAAAAAATATCTTCGGATTGGAATTTACTACCGCGACACCGGAACCGTTGTCCACGATTGTGTTATTGATGACAATACCCGAACTTCCTAGGGAAAGGGATATGCCGTTCCCATCGTTACTGTGTATATAATTTCCCATGATAATCGGCGAACTTTCGTAACAGGTAATCCCGCAGTGGGTCCCGTTCATGTAAATTTCGTTGTTTGTTATCATAGGGTCTGACATCGAGACAACCAGGATACCGCGCCCGCAATTCCAGTGTATGTTATTGTTCTCGATAAGAGGGGCAGAAAAGGTTGATACGGTGATGCCGTGCCCGATATTCCTTTCCAGGTTATTATTTGATATTCTTGGAGAGGAATATACGCTGCAGGCAATACCGGAGGCTGAAGTTGTGGTTTGTATCCCGCATTCCCTTATATCATTAAAACTTATTTCCGGTGAAGAAAAATCTTCGCAAACAATTCCCACCTCATTATACCTGATTTGATTGTTGGAAATTTTCGGCGAGGAATTAAAACAGCCTATGCCGTTAGCGGCACCTTCTATCTGGCAATATTCGATTATGCTTTTTTGGGATTTGTTTAAAACTATTCCTCCCCATTGTTTTGCCCTTACTGCTTCTGCCTCGGATTCAGAGGTGAATTTAATTTTCTTTCCTTCAGTGCCCGCGGCAATCAGGGTGCCCTCCACGACGAGTTTTACTTTTTCTTTTTCATTCAAAACGAAATTAACGGTCACACCGGGTTCAATGGTTAGAGTTGCATTTGGTTTTACCGTGACCGTTTTTGTCACGAGATACGGGCTTTTTTCAAGTATCCAGACGGTATTTTTTGATATTTTCCCGTTGACTTTTGTTATTGCAAACCCTTTGGTTGTAATCAGCATCAAAAGGCACAAAATACATATTATTAGTCTTTTCATTTTAACTTTCCTCCTATTCTATTTTCCAGGCTTTAATCACAATATTTTTATATACCGTATTTTTTTTGATAACAATTGAATGGTCTTCCGTTCCAAAGTAGTATCCGAAAATCTCATTGGTTTTCGGGGCCCGGCCAATAAAATCTCGTGCACCCAGATAAAAAACCCCGTCTTCTGTAAGATTTATGGTATATCTTCCGTCTTCTTTGGTAACATTGGAAATAAAATCCGGTTTTCCTCCCATGAGCATAAGCATTTTATGACGGGATGCAAAAACCCGTATCCCTGCCATTGGTTTCCCGTCCATATCTATGACTATTCCTTCTATCCTTGTCGGAGTTGCGTAGTTCGTCTGGGAAATATCATCCAGGCTGATTTTGGTAACAGCCGGCAGATTGATATTGACAAAATTCTGTTCTGTGACAGTCACGGGATTATTGGGGTAGTAGCAGATATAGTCACCTTCAAATAGCGGCCCTGCGACTATATTCCCTGCGGGTTCGCTTGCTCCCTCATGATAAACATTATAAAACATTTTGGGATTGGTTTCTTTCTTTTTCTTGGCTAAAATATAATATTTTCCCGGAGTAAGGTTTATTTCGAAATAACCGTTTGTGTCGGTAGGCAAAGATCTTCTGTAAACCTGTCCTCTGAAATCAGCACCTGAATTTTGATATACAATAACATAACTGTCTATAAGCGGTTTTCCGTAGTAGGTTACAATTCCTTTTATCCCTTTTCCCGCCGCTGAGGGTTCAATAGTTTCTTTTTTTATAATCTTACTGCAGTTAAAACCGATAAAAACCGGCTTGTCGGAAGTATAAAAAATATTCACCGGGTTTCCTCCGTAATAGGCATAATACTCTTCCGGCTGCATTTCAAGATTTGTGGTTTTCGGTTCATCCCCTAAAAATTTTCTCGCCACGAAATAATATCTGCCCTCCGGCAAAGTTATGGAATATTCTCCATTTTCGTTTGTAGGGTTGGAAATTAAAAAAGGAGAGTCCTTAAAATCAGTAGAAGCGTCTTTATATACATAAAGATAAGCGTTTTTTAAATAATTCTGGCGGTCTAAAGTGACAATTTTCCCTTCAATTGCTATCATAGAAGATTTTTCAGATTGTTTGGGTGCTTCGATTGATTTGTTTTTGATACTGCACCCGGCCGAAATTATTGCCAGAATAAAAATATTTATGCATATTATTTTTTGAAATAAATTATTAATTTTCATATTTTATTAGTCTTTTTTGCTTAAAGATATTTTGGTATCAAGTGTCGGTACCCAGACAAAAACTGCATTAAAATACCCATCCGGAGTTTTTTCCAGGCATACTTTATTTTTTCCTGTTGCATCAATAACATGATAATATTCTTCGAGTAAATTTTCCGGGTGGCGAAAAGCTATTTTTTCCCCGTCCGGTGACCATGACGGGAATTCCTCATTTGAACTCATATCCGTTACTTGTGTTAATGAGTTGTTGCTTAGATTTAGAACATAAATATCTGAATTTCCCGTTCTTTTTGATGAAAATACAATTTTTTGACCGTCAGGCGAGAAAACAGGGTAAACATCATGATAGGGGTTATTAGTCAGATTTTTCAATAGTGTACCTGACGGGTCTGTCATATATATTTCCCAATTATTGTCCCTGAAGGAACAAAATAATATCTTATCTTCAAAAATATGCCATGGGACATCTTTACGTGCGGGTGATAGAAAAGATGTTTGATTACCGGTGTTTTGTTGAACAAATTCTGAGAGGTTGAATTCACTATTTTTGAAATTTGAATAATCAATTTTGCCTGCCGGGGATTCATTGCCTGCCAGGTTAACAAAACTTTTTTCAATAACTTGTTTGTCCGTTGTACCCCAGTAATTATTTTGTAAATTTATGGGATTGGAAAGCCTGCCTATCCGAATAGCGGGAATTCCTTCTTTGAGAAAAATATGGTTATAATTGACAGAAGGGGTTGAGTTGTCCCAAAATTCCATTTCCGTTAAATTGTTTTCCATGAATAAATTATTCGTAACGGCTGGCGAGGAATAAATGCTTTTTAACCCGATTCCGTTTTTTGTAAGATAGTTATTGCTGATTACCGGCGTGCAATTAAAAATTGAAGCAATTCCCAATGCCCGCTGTTCATGAATTTTATTCCCGATAATAACAGGAGAAGCTCCATATATTATGATACCGCAATTACTGCCGTTTCTAAAGAAATTATTATTCACTATTATTGGGCTTGCCTTGGAACAAATTGTCATTCCTCTTCCAGAAGCATAAGCTAAAAAATTGTTGGCTATTCTTGGATTTGAAAAAGTGGAAACCCCGATATTTGCTCCACGCGTTTTTTCAATATTGTTATCTGAGATTTCCGGGTTGGAATAAAGCGCAACGGAAATTCCGCCTGTCTGGCTTGTAAATATGCCGTTTTCAAGTAACTTATTTTTTGTTATTCTCGGTGATGCGCGGTCTTCACAATCTATTGCCAGTTCGTTGGCATAAAATACATTATTTGTAATTTCGGGGGACCTTGAGAAACAGCCAATTCCACAGGTGGCAAATTCTATCTGGCAATATTCGATTCGGCTTGCTTCTTTATCTTCGTTTTTATTAAAAATTATCCCCCCCCACACTCCTGGTTTTTGATAATCAGTTGTAAAAACAATGCGTTTATTTTCTTCACCCCTGGCTATGAGGTCACCATTTATTATAAATTTATTTTTTGCCTCGCCAATGCTTGTTTTGAATTTTATTACAACCCCCGGTTCGATAATAAGTTTTGCGCCTTTTTCCACGATTACATCTTTCTCAATTAAATAAGGGCTGTCTTTTATTGTCCATTTTCTGTCTTTGATAATGCGATATTCCGGTGTGGAAGCATGAATAAAAGCCTGCATTAAAGTAACAATAGCTAAAACAAAACAGATTATAGTTTGACATCTTTTTATCATGATGTTTTCCTTACGTATTAAAAAAACAGCAAATACCTCATATGTAGTTATACATGATTCAGATGCAAATTGTTTCACTTTTTATTATATATTATTTAATTTACCGGCACCCATAAAAACAGGGTGCCATGATAACCTTCGGGTGCATTTAAAGTTTTAGTTCTATTTTTACCGTCAGGATCAATTATATAATAAAAAGAGAAATTTTCAAGCTGGTTAAAAGCTATCTTTTTGCCGTCCGGCGACCAGCAAGGGAATTCTTCATTGGTATTAGTATCGGTTAATTGTGTGATAGAATTATTGCTAAACTTAAGAACAGATATGTCCATATTTCCATTTTTACTTGAACTAAACACAATATTTTCTCCATCAGGGGAAAATACCGGATAAACATCATGTGAAAAAGGGTCATCTGTAAGGTTTTTCAGTTCAGTCCCCCCAAAATCAGTTACATATATTTCCCAATTATTGTCCCTGAAAGAATTGAAAAGGGCCTTGTCTTTATAAATATGCCATGGTATATTTTGAGTAGAGGTGTAATTATGCGGTGCAATTTGAGCAGAAGATTCATAAGTGGATATTTGATGTGTCAAAAAATCGGAATAATTGGCTTTTCCCGTTATATCTTCGCCCTCCACTAAGCTTTTAAAACTTTTTCCTATCGTTTCTTCACTTGTAATTTCCCAAAAGTTGCTGTTTAAATTCAGGGTTTCTCTTATTCTGCCGAGGCCGATAGTCGGACGCTCTTCTTTAAATTTTATATGATTAAAATTTACCAGAGGAATGGAATCATCCCACAGGGCGATTTCAGAACCAATATTGTCCTTAATAACGTTGTAAATAATTGATGGTGAAGATTCAATACAGGTTATCCCTGTTCCGTTTTGATGAATTAAATTATTACTAATCAACGGATTGCCGCCTAACAATAGAATAATTCCCGAGGATAAATTTTTGTATATGTTATTTGCAATTATTACAGGTGAAGATTGAAAACTAACTATTCCATAAGCAGTGTTCCCATAAATTTCATTATTTGTGATAACCGGCATTGCATTTGTGAATACAACTATCCCTCTTCCCCATACCTCTCTTATTATGTTATTGGAAATAATAGGCCGGGAATAAGTGGAAGCACAAATTCCATAACCTTTGTTTTTTTCAATTGTATTATTTATTATTCTGGGATTAGAATATACCGCACAGGAAATTCCGCCCGGGATACTGCGGAAAGTCCCGTTTTCAGTAAAAAAGTTATTGCTGATAACGGGAGATGACCGGTCCTCACATACAATAGCTACTTCGTTAGAATTAAAACTGTTGTTATTAATATCAGGTGAAGAGTTAAAACATCCAATCCCGCATGCGGCATATTCGATGCGGCAAAAACTCATCTCGCTTTTTGTATTTTTCACACCTTCGAAAATTATTCCGCCCCATGTGCCGGATAACGGATAATCGGAAGTAAAAGTTATATTATTGTCCTTCTCTCCCCTTGCCCTGAGTGCCCCGCGGACAATTAATTTCGGTTTGCTGTTCTTGCTTGTTTTTGTAAAGATAATTTTTACCCCCGGTTCAATTGTAAGAACGGCATCTTTTTTGATAAAAATATCTTTTTCTATTTTATACGGACTGGATGCTTTTGACCAAATAGTATCTTTTGTAATTACAGAAGATTTTGCCTCCCTGCCCATACCCATACTCGTTTCGGGGGTAAGTATACATAAAAAGAACGTTATTTTCAGTAAGTTATAAACTTTTTTCATTATTTTTATTCAAGAGGTGAAACTTTAATTATAATGTCTTTTATCACCTCTCCATTTTTTATAAATATTGCATTATCTTTATCTTTACTGACATAATAACCAAATAAATCTCCTGCTTTCAGAAGTCTTCCCAAAACATCTTTTGCTCCCAGGTAATATAGCCCGCCGTCCGGAAAGTTAAATACAAATTTACCGTCTTTCCTGGTTTTTTTGCTTAAAAATTCCGGCTGGGATTCTATATTTGTCTTGAGTCCTCTATACGCATAGGCGTATATCCCTTCAACCGGATTACCTTTTTTATCAACAATTATGCCCTCAACACGTGTATCCGTTGCAGGCACGGTGTATTCTTTCTCTCCAATTTTTTTTATGCAGTTTAAAATTACATTATTATAATACCCTTTTCCAACTTTTATTGGATTTTCGTTATAATAACAGTAATAATCGCCTTTTTCCAGAGGTCCGGCAAATTCCTCATTCTCCCTGGTTTCAGCAGCGGGAGCTGACTCATGTATCCGGGTAGGCGCCCCTTTTTTAACTTGTGGAAATAATTTCTTTTTTGCAAATAAATAATAAATTCCTTCAGGCAGTTCTATAGTGAAATTTCCATCTTTATCCGTTTGGGAAGACAAATAATTGGGCTGGCTTTTGAAATAATGGTCTGTTGTTTTAAATACATAGGCATAAGCATGGCTTACAGGTTCATTTTTGAATAATATTTTTCCTTTAATACCGCTTTTGTTTTTATCTTCTGCTTCTATTATTTTGTTGGAAGGCACTATCTTCCGGCCTAATATTAAATTTAAATTTGTAATTTTACCTTTCAAAACATCTATCGGGTTCCCGCCAAAATAAGAAAAATAGTCGCCATTTTCAACCGGCCCGTTTTGGAGCCCTGTTTTTCTTTTTATTGTAATTATAAAATATCTTCCAGGTTCTACTTCTTCCTGGCAGTATCCATCTTTATCTGTGGGGTTAGATACCAGAAATGGTTTATCAGGGTGGTCCGTTATATCTTTATACAAATAAACAAAGGCATTTTCTGCATATTCATATTGATCAAAAACTGCTCTTGCTTTGATTAAACCCATGGTTTTATTTTTTAATAACGGGGCCTCTCCCAATAATTGTGTTTCCTCTGTTTTCTTTAGAATTTCTTTTTTAGCAGTACAATTTATTGAAAAGAGAATGACAATTATTAATCTTATTAGGATTTCAGTTTTTTTCATAATTATCAGAAATTCAAAAAGCCGGTTCGTCTATGATATCAGAATTATTAATTATTATCTTTTTGCCTTCTATCTCTATGTTTTCGACAGCTCCGCCGTTGGAACTAATGTCGTATTTCTTCAGATAAAAATTTTCGGTATTTACAATAATTATCCCGTCGCCTTTTGTTCCGATAATCAGGTAACGGCCCAGTTTTTTTAGTAAAAACGGATAACGGTGTATATTATCAGGATGAAATATTATAAAAAATTCATCGGACTTTATGTCATGGCCTACCACCGGGCCTTTTATATTTGTAGTGTATATTATATCTCCGTTTTTTAGCCCGCCTTCCAGGGAATAAGGATATTTGCGTTCATGCCTTTTATATTTTTTTATCTTTATTTTGCCGTCTGAAATACCATTGTTGTATTTGTTCCAGAAATACTCCGCTAATTCGGGATTATCTTCTTCTTTGGCTGAAGTTGTTGTGCTTTCCTGCCTAAAATTATTTTCTTTATTCTGGGCTGCAATTTGTTTTGAAAATAAAAAAATAGATAAAAATAAAAAAGGGGAAATTAATTTACAAAAAGATTTCATAGTAATATCTAATTTCTTACGGATTATATCATCTGATATTGTTTTGTCAAGAGTATAACCATATTTATGTTCCAATACACCAGGCTCAAATAGTTGCCTGCTTATGTCTTTCTTTTAAACTTCTTTGCCGCCGGGAAAAGGATGTTATTTAAAATCAGGCGGTATCCCGGTGAATTTTTGTGCAAATCAAGATTTGTCGGAGGGTCGCCTACCTTATGGCTGTAATCTTCGGGATCATGCCCGCCGTAAAAAGTGACAGTTCCGTCCCTGTAGTTTGTATGGATATATTTCGCGCGGCTGCCGCTTGTTACCCTGCCCATGGTAATCGCTGAGTCTTTTATTGTTAACATACTGAATGAGGTTGTCTGCCCGAAAAACCCCCTGATTTTAGTGGTATGGTTTTGCGTGAGCATTGCCGGCACCGGATCAAATTTAGCTGAAAATTCAAAAAGAGTAAAATCCTCCATGCCGGAACTTTCGGGTATATCATAATTGCTTATATCAATATTGGAAAATTCATAATTCAGCGGATTTGTGTCCACCTTAAAATTTGTAAAGAAAAAAGTCTGGCTGAAATCAAGTTTTTCCTGCGCGTTGGGGTCAACAGGCGTCCCGTCTATTTCCGGCGGCACAATATCCACGCCTGTCGCGGCAAGACTTATATCAATGCTGTCGCACGCGGCGCACATAGCGAAAAGAAAGCCGCCCTGTGACACAAAGGCCTTTATTGACCGGGCTACCGCATTTTTATGCTGGGGTACCGTGGAAAAGCCGGCCTCTCTCGCGGCCGCGGTGTAATTAAAAGATTGCTGCTTATACCATGGCGCGTTATAAAAAGAGGAATAAAACTTGCCGTACTGGCCTGTAAAGTCTTCATGATGAAGGTGCAGCCAGTCATACTTGACCAGTTTCCCGGTTAAAACTTCTTTATCCCAGACCTTATCATAAGGGATTTGTGCGTATGTTAAAGCTAATGTAACCGCGTCATCCCATGGCAGTTTTTCCGGAGGGGTATAAATCGCGACAAGAGGCGCCTTTTCAAGTAAAACCCGCTCCATATTATTGTTTTCGATTTCCTGGTATAGATTTGGAATGCTTGAATCAGGTATAATTTCAAAGGAAACACCCCTGATGGATGCTTCCTGGCGAAGAGGTGATGAATCATTCGTCAAAAAGGAGCCGCCGCGATAGTTTAAAAGCCATTCAATTTTTTCGCCCTGCTGCAAAATCCAGTATGCGAGGCCATAAGCTTTTAAATGGTTATTTTGATTTGTGTCCATATATATCAGGAATCTGTTTTGGGCAAATGAAATGTTGGACAAAAATAGGAAAGATAAGATAAATATTAATTTTTTCATCGCGGATGCTTACGTCTTTCCTCTTTTTGTTTTTCAATAAACATTAAAGAAGAATGTGTCATTTTTTTACGGTAGTCATTTGCATTAATTTCAACTACACGGCACATTTCATATAGGCGGGATCTCAATCTTGTTCCAATCCGTATTTCCAGGGGTTCATCTTTTCCGGCTGATTCATCAAGAAAATTTGAAGTAAAAATTGTGATTTTTTTATCGTTGTATCTTTGGTTAATGATGTAAGATAATGTATCCTGGACCCAGTTTGTGATTTTACTCGCGCCCAGCTCATCCAGGACGACCACCTCTTTTTGAAAGATGGGCGATAAAACCTCAAGTTCCGTTGTCTGAGATTGTGAATTGTAGGAATTTTGGATCTCTTTCAGAAGATCGCGGAAATCGTAAAAGACACAGGGTGTGGATTTTTGTTTTATAAGTTCTTTAATGATAGCCACTGCAAGGTGTGTTTTCCCGACTCCTGGTGAGCCGATGAATAACAACCCGGCGTCCACAACAGGATATTCTGTGACAAAATCATTGGCGATTTTTTGGGCCTCATGAAGCGAACGGTTATTTTCTATAGGATAGAAAGAATCAATGGTGCAATTTTCATAACGTTTGGGTATGCGCGCTTCTTTTAAAAGGCGGTCACTTATCCTGGGATAAAAACAGCCGCAGCGTTTTACCGCCTCAATGCCGTCTTCTTTAGTGACTTCCCAGCCGGAACCCCCACATTTGGGGCATGTTGCGGGTTGATTTTTTTTTATTGTTTTTAAAGCAGGCATGGTATTTTCCTTATCATTGTTAATTGTTATCTGAACCGGGTCAAGGGTCATGGGTCAAGCGGCAGAAATTTATTATTATATTCCTTGCCCCTTGCTACATGCTGCTTGCCCCTTTTTCTATCATTTAATCGTAAAGTCCAATATTTGTCAAGCTGAATTTCTTAAGAATCTCTTTTTGCAAAAGCTGTTCCATGGTTTGTTCATAAGTTTTAAGGGGCATTCTTTTTTTATATGGCGCTAAATCCTTTTCAATTTTTTCTTTCATTTCCGCGTTTTCATTTTCCTTTAACCGGATTTTTAGATATTGGACGATTTCCTTCTGGTTCTGGTTGAATTTTTCTTCAGCCTCAAGAAATGTAATGTCTTTTTCATTTTGCAGTAAAATATTATATACATTTTCAAACAAAGATAAAATATGTTTGTAGATAAGTTTTTTTCGCCCCTTTTTGGTCTTTCCAGACAACGTTTTTATTATTTCACTGATCCTCTCAAGTATGAAAGTTGGCGCGTCTTTCCGGTCTTCTTTCCTGGCAGAACCAATCATATTTTCCTTATATATTTCCCATTCTGAAAGTATTTCGGATTCACAGTAACCTATTGAATTTATTCTTTTGGGGCTGGGATTATTAGCGAAGGTTGTATCGATCCCCCTTAAGACAAGAGGCAGGGGGATGCCCTCGGCAAACCATTTTTTTACCAAAAGCCAGTCCTTCGGCGAAAGAATCAGGCTTTTCCCTTTTTTCTGGCAGAAATAATTTTCAACGTCTTCAATGTACATGTTTTATGTTTTAGTTTCAGTAAATTTAATTGTATCGTTTTTTATTCCAAAAGGAACCAGTGTTTGTGAATTGTAAAACGTAATAAGTATTAAGAATACATCTATTTGCGTTTTACTTTTCACGTTTCACGGCTTCAGTTCCTCTATCTTTTTCCTTATAAGTTCAATAACCGGGTTTTCCGGGAAATCGGTCAGCAGTTTAATGTATTCGTCTTTCGCCTTAGAGGTATCTTTGAAATTTTTTTCGTAAATCAACGCCAATTGTTCAACCGCCTTTTGCTTGTAAAAATATAAGTCCATTTTCTTTATTTTTTCATAAACATCAAGCGCCTCTTTCCATTTTTTTTCTAAAGAATAAATTTCGCCCAATTCCATTAAAAAATAAAGAAGGACCGGTGAACCAGGGTTCTTGCCGATAAAATCATTTATGCCATTTTCAGCGTCAGGCAATTTGTAAGAATTTTTTTCACGGATTGCTTTTGTTAATATTCTAAGTTCTGCCTCATTTCCCCTGTTTTTATTTAACAGGAATATTCGGAGCAGGCTTTTATTTGTCTCCGGTTCGGAAGGAAATTTTCTGGCAAAATCTTCAAAAGATTCCTTTGCCTTTTCGAATTCATCCTCCAGGAAATAGGTTTCGGCAAGATAAAAATATGAAGCAGGGAGGAAACTGTTAACTGAGGGGTTTCCCGCTATATATTTGAATTGTTTTTCTGCCTCATTGAAATTTCCCAGAAAAAATTCCGCTTCGGCCAGCCGGAAAAGGGCCCTTTTTATAATTTCGTTTTGTTCCGGCAGGTTTTTAAAAAAACCCAGTGTTTCTTTTGCCTGTAATAAATTATGCGTTTCAAAAAATATCTCGCCTTTTAACGCGTAAGATTGCAGGATATAAGGTGCCGGGACGGATTCGTTAATCATTTCGTTTAAAATATTCAAGCTCGAATCGTAATTTTTAAGGTTATAAAAGGACAATGCAATCTGGTAATTTGCAAGCGGCCCGAACGTGGAAAAATCTTTGATTTTATTGAAGGTTGTTATTGCCTCGTTATAGAATTTTTTATTAATAAGTTTTTCTCCAAGCTGAACCAAAGTAATTTCTCTGTTTTTTTCAAGCTCGCCCGCTTTTTCAAGGCAGGGAATGCTTAAATCAGGCTGGTTTGTTTCAAGGTAAATCTCGCCGAGAAGCTTATATAATTCACCGGATTCAGGTTTTTTTGAAATCTCAGCCTGCGTTTTTTCAACCATGAATTGAGGATTTTTCAGGTTTTTTGTAATATCATGCAATTCTGAAATTACAAGCGGAAGCTGTTCAGACGAATAGTTTAAAAGGCTAAGTAATTCCTCAAACGCCCGCTCATTTTGCATCTGTAAAAGATAAATTTCAAATATTTCGCGATGGTAAATAAAAGGATTATGAAATATTTTTCTTGCCTCCAGCAGGCAGTTAAGTGATTCGTTAATCAAACCCTTTTTATTGAATATGGATACTGTAATTTGAAGGGTCAGTTCATTTGGGTTTTGGAAGAAAATATTTTTCCATATAGATATTGCCTCATTTTTTCTGTCGGATTCAAAATATAAATTTCCCAGGATTTCAAAATAAGAAAAATCTTTGTTTGGATTTTTCTCCCACACTGAAACGGCCTTGAGATATTTTTTCTGCCATAGATGAAAATTGACAAGAAGCCGGCGGACATGATTTTTTGAAGGATTTTGGTTTAATTCATCTTCTAAATTATTAATTTTTTGCTCCAGGATATTCCTTTTTTCATATACATGGAAAAGCCGCTCCTGGAGGTCGGTATTAAACGGCAGTAAATCAAACTTTTTTTCATATAGTTCTTGCGCCCTGGCATGGAAGTTGTTCTTTTCATAAAACCTGCCGAGAAGGAATATATAGTTTGGATTTAACGGCTCCCTTTCTGTCATTTCCCGCATAACTTCAAGTTGTTTTTCCGGGTTATTGTTGATTTGATACAATTCAGCCAGCCTTTCGCGGATTATGTTAATTTCAGGTATTTTCGGATAGTTTTTGATCAGGGTTTCATATTCTTTTACGGCTTCTTCAAAATTCCCAAGCCTGTCATAACTTTCAGCAATACCTTTCTGGCAGCTGACTCTTTCATTTTCATTTTTACTGGTTAATAATATTTCTTTATACATCTTTATAGCTGTTTCATATTGTTTTTGATTAAAGAAATTGTTTGCCTGGAATAATTTGAAACTTTTTAAATCATGCGCAGCCCCGGCGTCCGCGGTAAAAAATAAAATAATTAAAAAAATCGCTGATTTTTTCATTTTTCCTCCGACAAACGGCGGAAATATCCTTCCACGAGTTCGCGGTATTCCCACGGTATTTTTTCATCCTGTATATTTTCTATCTCGGACAGGATTTTCTTTTTTATCTCTTTAAGAGAACCAGGCAAATCGCCGGGGCGTTCTTTTATTTCAAATTCCCGGCCCGTGGTTGATTTCCATTGTTTTCCTGCTTCGCGCTGCCTGATTGATTTCTGGGCGTCTAAAAGCCTTGTTAAAATCCTTCGCTGTTTTTGCTGTAATTTCTCGCCGGTTTCTTTGTTTTTTAGCCCTTTTTCCACTTCATCCATATCGTTTAACGCACCGCCAAAGTCACCAATTTTTTCAGAAAGAGACTGCATCTGTTTTTCCAGTTCCTCAAGGGCTTGTTTAATAAGAGATTGTTCGAATGCCATCTGCTGTAAAATATTTTCTTCCTGTGGAGTTAATCCTCCCTGTTTTTTAATTAAGTTTTCAAGGTTTTTAGTAAGCTCGTTCAAATTTTCCTGCCTGTTGGAAAGATTTTTTAGCTCTTCCATCAATGAATCTGAACCGCCCCCCGGCGGCGCTTTTGAAAGCTCTTCGTAAAGTTTAATAAGATAAAAGGTTGTGCTGTTTACTTTCCCGACGCCTTCTTTTCCATACGAAAGCGCCATCGGTGTTTGCCCGTTTTTTAATTCTTCGACTGCCTGGTTAATGTCCATTTGCGCGCTTTGAATATTTTCTGTTAACCGGGGATTTATAAAGACAAATTTTTTTGTTAATTCCTTGTATTCTTTTTCAAAAAGATTAACGCCCTGTTTCAGGTTATTTTCTTTACCCGCGAGTTCCTGCCTTTTTTCTTCGCTTGCGCCGGATGATGCTTCAGAGATGGATTTTTTTGTAATTTCATTTATTTCATTTCCGGATGATGAAATTATCAGTCCGTAATTAATGGTTTTTTCAATCGCGGATAAAATCTCCTGCATGGATTTTTCTTTAAAGTCGTTTTTTATTTTGCTGAGTTTTTTTGCCATATCCTTCAGTTCAGGGGACACCTTTTCATCTATTTTTTTGATATTCTTTTTTACCGCGTCTTCAAGTTTTTTTACTAAATCATCTATTTTCTTTTCCAGCGCTTTTTCCTCCATTTCACTGCCTGCCTCTTTGAGTTTTCCTGAAGTATTTTTGTCCATCTCGTTTAAGTCACGGCTGAGTTTATCAAGGCCGTTTTTTACGTCATTAACCTCTTTTTTTATTGCCTTTTCTTCCCGGACCGCTTTATTATCAGGGAAAATATTTTTTTCCTGCCGGTTTGCCAGCTGGTTAAGTTCATTAATAAGGGCGTCCAGTTTTTGCTCCGCCTGTGTGCGTTTTAACAAGTTAAGCGTGCGGTCTATTTTTTCCTCAAATTCCTTCTGGTTAAACTGTGTTTCCATGAGGCTTTTTTGTTTTTCCGAAAGTTCAGTCTGCTGAAGCGCCTTGTTTATCTTGTCCAGCATTTCTTTCATTTCCGCAGTCAAAACTTCATTTAGTATTTTTTGAATCTCGGCAATTTTTTCCAGAGTGTCCTCCTTGATAAAAATACTTTTAGACAGCCTGTCTGCAGTGGTTTTCATATTTTTTAATATGTTTTCCAGATTTTCTTTGACTTTTTCTTCCCCTTTATGTATCGATTCCAGTTCTTTTTCTTTTGTCCAGTCAAATTCTTCGCCCTGGCTCATGCTTTTAATAAATTTTTCAGTCTTTTCTTTTAATTCTTTTTGTTCCTGCAGGACCTTTTGGAGCTTAACATTTTCCGACAATTGAGAATCTTCAGTGTCTTTATAAATCTCAAATAAGGACGGGAAATGGATCTGGTACGTTTCCGATTTCCCGATATTCGGGCCTGAGATATTATCATTGTCTTTTGACTCGACATAATAAATTATGGTGTCTTCAGGCAGGAATCCTAATCCGGATAAATTCCAGTTATAATCAAAAACAATGCCTTTCCCTTCAGGTTTCTGCATAAGAGAGACGGATGCCGTTTCATTCCGGCCGACAATTTCGGTCTTTAATTCTATTGTTTCAATTCCAAAATCATCATTAACTGAAATTTTTAAGGGGACCATCATTCTTTCATCAACAGTTATATTTTTCCCCGGCTCAATTATTTTTACGTCAGGCGGGTTGTCCAAAACAGCGTCAATTTTATAACGCGGGGATTCGTTTGTGTATCCTTCTTTATCACGGAGGTCAATATAATAATCATCGTCTTTTTTTATTGTTATTTCTCCAAAGGCCTTGTTTTTCCGGGCATCCATGGGAATTTTTTTGCCTGAGATAAATTTAATATTTGCCGTTTTAAGTTCTTTGCTGCAATCAATGGCAATCTTTGTTTTTGTTCCGGTTAACGCCTTAATCCAGTTATCTTTAATTGTTTTTGGAGGTAATTTTGTATATTCAGGGAAAACAAGATTTGCTTCAAAATTCCGGATTTCAGGTTTTTCGGCAATTTCTATGGAATACTCAGGCGATTTTAAATCACCCTGGGCCACATAATATTTTGTGTCCTGTGTAACCCGGGCTAGTGTTGTTTGGTGTTTTGTTTTTGTTAAACTATTAAAATCCTGGTTTTTTATTTCATCTTCCTTTGTCCAGTAAAAAATTTTCATATCGGAAGAATCAATTTTAAGTGAAAACGCCGTTATCTCAAGATCGTTCCCGGGAAATATTTTTGTGTTGCCGGGGATCACCTTTAGAGGAAAGTAAGGAGACCCGTGGATAAATTCATTCGAAAAAAATGACGAAGCCGCCGCGAACATATCCGGGGATATTATTACAAGGAATAAAGTTAACGCGGACGCGGCGCTGAATAATATAAAATTGTTTCTTAATGGTTTTAGAGAAACCGCTTTCTTAAAATTATATTTACCGATAATTTGCCCGGAATTTTCCAAATAAGCGGAAACAAGGTTGAGAGAATAACCATAAATATTATTTTTTAGATATTTTTTGAGTTGGACGTAAGTTATGACCGTGTCTTTTAATTCGGGAATATGGTTTTCAACTAAAAAAGCAGTTTTCTCCGCTTTATATTTTTTAAAAAGCGGAAGCTGCAGAAAAACAAATACTGTTCCCAAAAACAAAAATGACCCATACCTTAGAGCTGAAAGAAAATTATAATTATTCCCAAAATAATTTATTAACGGTGTTACGGCGATGATGAAAAACAGAGAGACGGTGAGAAATAAAACTACACCCCTGATAAATTCAATTCCCTTTAGTTTCAAAGAAAAATTGTAAAGTTTTTGTTCCACGGGTAAATTTTTCATTATAATAAATTATACCATAGAAACATGATTTCAATATCATTTGCGTTTTTCTTTAGTTTGTTTAAAAATAAATGGAATATTGCGGGGAAAAAGGGTAAAATAGAAATTAAATCAAGGTAAAAATAAAATATTACAATATAGGATATAAATGGATTTTAAGCTGGTTCTCGAAAAACTTTTGATGGGTTTTAAAAAAGAAAATGTCCGTTATGCTCTTATCGGCGGGTTAGCGCTTGGCGCATGGGGGGTAACAAGGTCAACGGTTGATATAGATTTTCTTGTGCTTTTTGAAGATATGGACAAGGTTGACCGGATAATGAATAAACTTGGTTATAGTGTCAGGTATAAAAGTGAAAATGTGTCGCAATATATTTCGCCCCTTAAAATATTCGGTGAAATAGATTTTTTACATGCTTTCAGAAAAATTGCCGTCAGTATGCTTCAAAGGGCTGAGGAAAGAAAAATGTTTAATGAAACAATACCTGTCAAAGTGTTAAAAATAGAAGATTTGATAGGATTAAAAGTACAGGCCATAGCTAACAATGAATCCCGGAAAAACATGGATTTATCCGATATCGAATCTTTAATCAAGGAGAACAAGGCAGATATAAACTGGGATACTCTGGAAGAATATTTTGATTTATTTGATTTTAAGGCGCTTTTTAATGAACTCAGGAGAAAAATCAATGCCGATAATAAGCAAAAATGAGAAAATAGAGCTAATAAAATCAGTAAAATCGGATTCATTACGAAAAGATATGGAGTATTTGTCCCGCCATAAACATAATCCCGTGGTTGTAAAAGGCAGGATAAATATGGATAATTTGATTGTTTTTTTAAACGAATACAACGAATTTATCAACCACCGCCCGAAACCATTCAGAAAAATTATCGATAAAAATATGAAAATTTAATATTTGAGTTTGATATTTAAGCCGCCATTTTCAAAATATGCCAATGGATTTTGCAGATCCCACATTTGTAGCATCCTTTGCCCTTGTTTAGTTTTTTTTCGCCTCATTCCATATTCTGTCCAGCTTCTCAAGCGTGTAATACGAAAAATCCTTGCCTTTGCGGGCGGTCTTATGATAGAAATAGGCAAAATGATATAGTGTTTCTTTAAGAAAATTATTAAATTGCCCGGCAAAAAACCCTTGACAAACAGTATTATTGATAGTATTATTTATAGTGTTAATAAAAGTATTATTATGAAAGGCCGCTTATATGGATTATAAAATAACCGCGAATGAATTGAAGACAAAAGGAGTTTCAGCCATAAAAGAAGCCACTGCTGATTACCCGGAGGCAGTTATAACGGTAAGGGGCAAGAGCCGTTATGTCGTTATTCCCATCGAAGCCTATAATCATTTGAGGGAATGTGAACTGGAAGCGGCCATTATTGAATCCAAAAAGGACATCAAAAACGGTAAATATGTCTGCGAAAGCGTTGAAGCTCACATTAAAAGACTAAAACGTGGCTAAAATAATATATACCGAAAGTTATATTAAACGGGCAAAAAAATTCATTAAAAAACCTCCTGAAATTATTAATCAATACGCTAAAACGCTGAAATTGCTTGAAATTAATCCATTTCATCCGTCCCTGAGGCTCCATAAATTAAAGGGCAGGCTTTCCAATCTGCATTCCGTATCAATAAATATCTCGTACCGCATATCGATTGATTTTATTATTGAAGAGGATATGATTATTCCTATTGACATCGGTTCTCATGACGAAGTATATCAAAATTAAATTTTTACTTGACTTATTATAATTAATAAGTTATTATAATTGATAATGTGGCATATTAAAGAACATAAGGATATTGAGAAGGTTTGCCGTAAACTTCCGCCGGTTATTGTAAAAAAATATGAGCTTTGGAAAAACATCGTGTTTCGCCATGGGCCCGACAAACTGCGGGAATTTCCCGGTTTCCATGACGAGAAGCTAAAAGGTAAAAGAGAAGGCCAACGCTCATCGAGGTTAAGTTTACAGCACAGAGTCATTTACGCGGTGGAACAAAATATTGTGAGAGTTTATGTTCTTGAAATAACGCCGCATGAATATTAGGAGGGTATATGAGGATTAGAAAAAACGAATTCAGGCGTGCGAAACCGCACATAGAATTAACGACAGGCGAGGTTATTCAGATGCTTCGCGAATTGAAAGAATGGACCCAGGAAGAATTGTCTAAACACTCCGGCATTAGTTCTACAAACATCAGCTTGCTGGAAAATGGCAGGGTCGACATTGGTAAAAAGCGGGCGGAACAATTGGCAAAGGCCTTCAATGTCCATCCGGCAACTATTATGTTCCCCGAGTATGAGTCTCTGGAAATAAAAAAAGCGGCTTAATAATTTTCTTGATTGGCAATTTATTTCCGTCCATGTTTTTGGCTTTTCCGCGCCTTTTTTGCCTCGTTCCAGATCTCGTCAAGGCCTTCAAGCGTGTATTGGGAGAAGTCTTTTCCTTCTCTTGCTATTTTTTCTTCGATAAAAGTGAAACGGCTGATGAATTTTCCGATGGTTTTGCTTAAAACCGTTTCAGGGTCTTTTTCAAGAAACCGCGCGATATTGACCAGCACGAAAAAAAGGTCGCCGAGTTCCTCCTCCATGCCCCTGGAGTCTTTTTTCTTATACGCGGTTTTGAATTCAGAGAACTCTTCATCAAGCTTTGAAAATATGTCTTCCACGTGGTTCCAGTCAAAACCGACCCGTGAAGCTCTGTCTTGTACCCTTTGTGCGCGCATCATCGCGGGCATGCCTTTTGGTATCCCGTCCAGAATGGATTTTTGCTCCCGGGATTTTCCCTTCTTTTCCTCCTTTTTTATCTTTTCCCAGTTATTCAGGACGTCTTTAACCCCGTGGACTTTTTTGTTTTCAAACACATGCGGGTGCCGCCGGACCATTTTTGCGTAAATAATTTTCAAGACATCTTCGATTGTAAAAGCTTTATTATCTTTCGCTATCTGGCAGTGAAATATGACCTGGAACAGGAGATCGCCGAGTTCTTCTTTCAGTTTATCCGCGTTATTTTCGTCAATTGCCTCGATTACCTCGTAGGTTTCCTCGATTAATGAAGGTTTAAGCGAAAAATGGGTTTGCTTCAGGTCCCACGGGCAGCCGCCTTTTTTTTTCCGCAGTATCTCCATTAACTTTACAAGTTTATAAAAAGAATCTTTTATATTATTTTCAGCCATAATAAAAATATTATATCACAATATAAAAATTTCGGTTTTTTTATATTCATTTTTGGTATAATATCTACTTATAAATTTTGAGTCCGGCAAATTTTTATTTTAAGAAGTAATTTTATATCTCTTTCACACGCTCTTATGGCAAGCGCAAGTATGTCGCTAATGTTGGGAATGCCCTTCCGGAATTCTCTCATCCGCCTAAGGCGGATTCGGTCAGTTCCGGCTTTCCCAACATAGACTCCGACTTGCGCTAAGCCATTTCCGCTAATGTTCTTTCGATATAAAATTACTTCTTTTTGGAATTTTGCCAACTCAAGTTATTAAATTTTAAACAAAAACAGGAGATTGCCATGACCGAAAAACACAAGACTGATACGTTTGAGTATAAAGCCGAGATGAAACAGCTTTTAAACATTATCGTCCATTCATTATATACTCATCCCGAGATTTTTTTGCGCGAGCTTATTTCCAACGCTTCCGACGCGCTTAATAAAATCCGTTTCCAGGGATTGACCGATCGTAACATTACTGATCCGGACGCGCCGCTGGAGATAAGGATAGATGTTGACCCAAAACAAGGAACATTTTCCATAGAGGATACCGGCATAGGGATGACCAGGGACGAGCTTATAAATAATATCGGGACCGTCGCCCGCTCGGGTACGGTTGAATTCTTTGAAAAGATCAAAAAAGAGGGCAAAAAATTCGATGAAAACCTTATAGGTCAATTCGGTGTGGGATTTTACTCGGTGTTCATGGTTGCTGATGATGTTATTATAGAGACAAAACATGCCGGCATGGATTCCAAAGGCCTGAAATGGGAATCAAAAGGCGAAAGCTCCTTTACAATAGAAGAGATTGACCGCGAAAACAGGGGGACAAAGATATATTTCAAATTAAAAGACAACGCGAAAGAATATTCCGACGAGTACAGGGTCAAAGAGATTATTAATAAATACTCCAATTTCGCCGATTTTCCGATACTTTTTAAGGGTGAAAGGATCAATAAGATAAGCGCGTTATGGCGCAAAAAGTCCAAAGACATCAAGGAAAACGAGGCAAATGAATTTTATAAATATATCGCGAACGACTTTGACGACCCGTTGGGTTATTTTCACCTGGATATTGAAGGCGAGGTCAATTTTAAGGCCCTTCTTTTTATTTCAAAGCACGCCCCGTTCGATTCATGGCAGTTCCAGAAGGAAAAATCACTGCATCTTTATTCGAATAAAATACTTATACAAAATGACTGCAAGGACCTCCTGCCTGAATATCTCAGGTTTGTCAAAGGAGTTGTCGATACGGCGGACCTGCCGTTAAATGTTTCCCGTGAATTTATCCAGAATCACCCGGCTATCGGCACGATAAGGTCGGTATTGACAAAAAGGATTTTGCGTTACCTTTCGGATCTTTCGGATAAATCGAAAGACAAATATGAAGCATTCTATAAAAATTTTTCACCCCTTCTTAAACTGGGGCTTACCAGTGATTTCGGAAACAAAGATAAAATAACGGAGCTTTTACGGTTTGAGTCTTCCCTGAAGAAGCCCGGAGAATACGTTTCTTTGAAGGATTATGTCTCCGGAATGAAAACAGACCAGAAAGAAATTTATTATATCTGCGGAGAACACCGCTTGGACATCGAAAAAAATCCCAACCTGGAATATTTCAGAAAAAAGGGAATAGAGGTTTTGTTTTTAGCTGACCCCGTTGACGCCTTTATTATCCCGTCCGTGAATGAATTCGAAAAACATCGCCTGAAATCAATAGAAAAGGCGGACATTGAACTTGCCCCTGAAGACAAGATCGAGAAACCGGAGGCCAATCTCACCAAATCGCTGTTGACGCTGTTCAAAGAAACGCTCGGCGGCAAGGTCGAAGATGTTGTGGCCTCAAAAAGGCTTGTTGAGTCCGCGGTGACTGTCGTCGCCGGCAAAAACGCGATGGACAGCCATACCGAAAGGATGATGAAGATGATGAACAAGGATTTCAGGGGTTCAAAAAAGATCATGGAAGTAAACACCTCTCATCCTTTAATAACCAACTTGTCAAGAATGTACATGGCCGACGCGAATGACCCTTTCATTAAAAAATGCGTGGAACAGCTTTATGAGGGCGCCCTGCTTGCGGAAGGCAGTCTCGCGTCAACCGCCGATTTTGTGAAACGGATGACGGAGATTATGGAAAGAGCGGCGAAATGAATGGAATTATTTAAAATTGCCCCCGCATTTAACTTGCATTTTTTCGAATAATACTTGACAAATTCACTATTTAGTCATACTATAATAAATAGTAGGAATAAAATCAAAAGTTGGAGGAATTATGCAAGTAGTAAAAGTTTTACCAAAAGGACAGATTACCCTTCCTAAGAAAATAAGAAAGGCTTTAAATATAAAAGATGGGGATACATTGGTTGTTGAAAAAACCGGTCAGGAATTAGTTATTAAAAAAGGTAAAACGATATTTGATTATGTTGGAACTTTACCTAATATAGGATTGTCAATTGATGAAATAAGAGAAAAAGCCATAGAAAAGGCAGTCAAAGAAGATGAATAGATCATTTATTGATACAAGTGTAATTCTGAGATTCTTGGTTAAAGATGATGATGTAAAAAAGGAAGCATCCAGGAAATTAATTAAAGATTCAAAAGGCAATGATGTAATTCTTTACCTTTTACCTGTGACAATTTTAGAGATAGTTTGGGTATTAGAAAAAGTTTATAGATTTGAACGAAAAAAAATCAGGGAATATGTCGAATCCATTTTAAACACACCTGAATTGGAAATTGAATTGGAAAATGTATTTAGAAAGGCAATTGAAGTATACGAAGAAAAAAATGTGAAATTTGCTGATGCCGTAATGGGTTTCTGGGGATTAGAAAAGGGTTTTAATACCGTATATACTTATGATGAGAAAGATTTTAAGAGGATAGAAGGGCTTGAGGTGAAAAAACCATAAACGCTGACGCTAAAAAAACACTTTCCAGTCAGATACAAATTTATAATTTATCCGGCCATTAAAAACTGAACGGGAAATGAGTTTTGTATATTCATAAAATAGCTCTTCGCGGATGGTTTTAATCTATTTAGGTGGCATGGTTTTACTTGAATGTAATCTCTTTACCAACTTTATTATTCCAAACTTTTAAGGAATTCTATTAATTTTGATGCGGTAATAACAAGGACTGTTCTTTCCTGTGCTGTCATAATACCTTCTAAGCTTATTATATCTGAACTTAATTTTAGATTTGTTGTAAAACTTTTACGAAATCTAATAAATGGTACAGTTTCAAAAACTGGATTTGTAATTTCACCGTTTTCAATTGATATATTCTTGGGATCAAATTTGCATATTTTAAGTTCAGCCGTAGTTACAATAGCAGTGAAATATATTTTTCTAAAATCACCGTTATTTTTATTCAGTTCATATTCCTTAATAGCAATTGTTTCTGTAGCTTCTATCAATTCCGAACAAATACGTTCCAACATTGGCTTGTCATTTGGCCCTTGCCCTGGGATAATACAAAATGCTGCTTCTGGTGATGGAGGAATTGCCGTAAAATTCCACCAGTCAAAATATTTTTTATCACTTCTTTCAATATCAGTAAGCCATGCTTGAAAATGTGTTCTATCCATATTTGGTGTTAAAGAAGGAATCAAAAATATCCAATTTGTATCACGAACCCGTTTACATTCAATCATGGAGAGAATAACAAAAAAAAGTGAAAATATCTAAAACATCCGTTTTTTTCCCATTTTAAACAGAAAACAAAAAAAGGCGGGTTTGGAACGCGTCTCTGCAAAACAAAATCAAAAATAAATTACAGTCCCATAAACGAATCCGCGAACATAAAAATAATTCTTGCAAATACACACAGAATATTATAAAATAATATCGTTATGAAAATTGTTATCGATACCTCTGTTCTTATATCTCTAGCAAAAATAAATTATATGGAAATTATTGCAAAATTAAAAAGCAATTTAATTTTATCGAATGAGGTATATGAAGAAGCAGTGGTTGAAGGTGAAAAAAAGGATTTACCGGATGCAACTTTAATTAAAAAATTTATAAAAGAAAATAAAATAGCTCAAGTGCAAGTTAAGAATAGTTCAATCAAAGGTTTATCTTTAAAAATAGAAAAGAATTTATCAAAAGGAGATGCGTCTATTCTTGCGTTGGCGTTGCAGGAAAATGCAGTTGAAATATTGACAGATGATGAAGGGCTTGCTAAATTGGCATTATTTTTGGATTTTAAAGTAAGCGCTTCATCTGATTTAATATTTCAATCGCTTAGTGAAGGGATTATTAAATATAATGAATTTGATAAACATATCAAAAATCTTGTTTTAGAAAATAGGTTAAGCCCTGTTGTTGCGGAATTTTACATAATGGAGGGTAAAAAATATGATAAAAACTAGAAAGTTAATCAGAACAAATGTTATGCTTGATAAAGGTCTTGTGGATTCTATTGATGAATTTGCTGATATAATGGAAGAAGACCGTTCATCGGCAATCAGACAATTAATTAGAAGGGCTATTACCGAAGAAAAAATGGATATAGCTGTAAAAAAATTTCAGGAAGGTATTTCATTCAGAAAAGCGGTTGAATTGGCCGGTGTTGATTATTGGGATTTCCAGATGGAACTGGATAAAAGAGGCATAGCAATATTGTCTTCTCTTCCGCTGGCTCAGAGAAGAATGAAAAAGTAGTGAAATTACAGTTCCTGCCTTTGAACACACAGATGCTTTTACACAAATTTCATGACAATAAATTAGATTTAAACAATAATTGAAAATAATAAAACCAATATCGGAAGAATATGAGCAATATCCGGAAAATAATAAAATTTATATTTCCGGAAAAACTTTTTAAAAAAATTGAAGAAGAGTCCAAAAAATGGTTTATAGAATGTGAGGTCTGTGGATATATAAGCTGCATTTATGACAATCCTTTAGACCTAAAACAAGCGAGTTTTTTTAAGCGCGACTTAAAGTTAATCGGCAGCCATGGAAAATCTTTATTTTCGCTCTATTCGTCCATATAAAATTTATTTTTTGTTTCGTTAAACTGGGAAAATAT